>JAVHOV010000013.1:0-19637 GCA_036170245.1 archaeon
TCGCCTTCAAATTTCTCTGGAGCCTGAATAAAACAATGAGGCGCTCCAAAAACTTCTGCGTGAAAATAAATATCATCCTTCTTCATCTTGTTTTTTACAATCTGTTCATTCCCAATAGCATCTCTTCCGCCAACTACTAGTAAATTGTCGCTAGTAAAAAACCATCTGAATGGATAGAACCATTTTTTTGAAACTTTATCCTTTGCTTTCTTCTGTTCTGCAATAAGTTCTTTTTTAGCATTAATTTCTTCTCTTTGAGAAACTTTGCCTAAAGCAATCTGAAGAGCTTTATTTAATCCTTCAATTTTCCTTTTAGCTTCTTTTGATTTTTCAAAGTAAGAGGAGGCATTCTCATCAATGGATTTAGACAAATCAATTTCAATATCCATAATAATGCACCAAATTTAATCCAAAAATAAAAAAATAAAAGCTCCTGACATTAGTCAAGAGCAGCTTTCTTTCTTAAGATTTCAATTATTGAGTCAGTTCTTGAACCCCTCTTGAAAGTTGGTTCAGTCATGTAAAATACCTGTCTATCCTTCACTACATCATAATAGTTTGGAATCTTTTTTACATAATTTTCCTGTAAATTCTTGTGATAAGATTCAACATCCTCATAAAACTGGAAACTTGCAACATTAAAGTTTCCAGAACCCATTACTGAGTTAAGTGCAAATACGTGAGGGTCTTTCTTTGCAACGTCCAAATACTTTTCAACTAAATCTTTCTTTGAAAAATCAAGCTGCAAGAACTCAATGCACTCAAGCTTATAGCCTAATTTCCAAAAAGCAATTTTTGGGCCAAATCCAGTCAAAATTCCTTCTTTTTGTAAAAAATCTAAAGAACTCTTAATTGTCGCTAAGTGATAGTCAGTTTTGGCTTTAATTCTTCTAACATTAGACTGAGTACACCCCTTCTCAAGCAGAGCTTTAAGAATGTTAAGCCTAATTTCATCGTCTACTTTCATTTTCTGAGCCAAGTTACCACCTTTCGACAATTGCAATAAAACAGCATCTGTCTATCAGGATGAAACACCAAGGGCTATATAAATGTATTTTTTATTACATTAAACTCTCATTAATACTTAATAAGGCACGAGTATGATAATGGTATAGTTAGGAGGGATGTGATAGAGAGTTGTGAAAAAAAAGTTTTTGGATTAGAGTTGCAGGTTAGGCTCACCAGGCTTTAAATTGGAGATGAAATACTGATTCTTATTCCAATCCTGCAATTCTAAAAAAATTAAAAGAAAAAAATCTATTTTTTAGAATTTAATATTTTATCATAAGCCAGCTGGTTTACTACACAATGAACTGAATAAACTAACCCAGTTAATATTACTAAAATCCAAAATATAATCATATAAAAGGCTGAATCAGCAAAATAAGCTAAAACAAATTTTATTACTGAAACACAAAAAGGAATCAAAGACAAAATAAATACCAACTTTTTGTTCTTTAAAGAAACAAAAAATGAATCAGCAAAAGCACTACTTAATTTTGAATTTTCAAAAACTATTTTAGGATAAAGAAAATAAAAAATAAAAATAAAAATGAAAGTTACAATAAAAGACAAAATAAATCCTGTACTTGAAAGATTGAAATACAAAATAATTGCTGCTTCAATTATTGAAACAATTGTAATTATTACCCAAAGAATTATTCCTGAAATAAAAATTGGAACAATTTTTGGCTTGAATAAATGAAATCCTTCTTTGAAAGAAAGTTTCTTTTTTTCTGCCAAAGAAACAAGAACTGGATAAAACCCAGAGAAAAATAAATCAACAAAATATGCTAGTATTGTTAAACCAAACAATAAAGCTAATGCAGAAAAGAAATAACCAAAATCAAAACTTAATATCTGCTCTGAGGTAAATGACTGAAAAGAAAATAACTGCTTTGACAAACCAATTGCTAAAAGAGTCCCAAAACCATACAAAATAGCAATAATTAATTTAGGGACAAATAAAATAGGGTTTTTCAAAAGTAACTCTACTGAATCAGATATTATAGGAATTACTGTTTTCTTTGATGAATGCCTAGTTGAATTATTTGATTTAGTTGCCAAGATAATCACTTTGTTTCATTTACTTTGCTCTTAACTATTTTTGAACTTACTCTTTTTGCTTTTGGCTTACTTAACCTTTCTGTTTTAACATCTTCTTTCTTTTCCTCTTTTTTACCCCAATCTTTCTTTGAAATACAAGTCATATTCAGGCACATTTTGTAAGAGAAGTTCTTTGACTTTACAAAAATCATAGGCGCAGAACAATCTGGACAATTTGTATTCAAAGGAGTAATTGACCCATGCTGGGGAAGAGGGAAAGTTGTTGTACAATTGGGATAGGAAGAGCATCCCACAAATCTTTTGCCTGTTTTTCCTTTTCTTTGAATCAAATTTGATTTACAATTAGGGCATATCCCTATTGTATCGCTAGATTTTAATGCACTTCTTAACCCAAGACCAACAGTATCTTTATTTTTGAATAATAATTCCATTACCTGCTTTAAATCAGAACAGGATTTTGTTACAACTTCAATCTGCTTCTTCTGCCCCGCAGCAATTTCATCCATCTCATGTTCAATACCTGCAGTCATTTGGGGTTTTGTTACTATATCACAATTCTTTTCTAATGAATCAATTACTGCAAACGCAACTTTGCTTGGTTCTACACTTTTATTTCCAATAATATATTTACGAGCGTATAATTTTTGAATTATTGAAGGACGAGTTGATTTTGTGCCTAAATTATTTTCTTCCATCAATTTAATTAAAGAACCCTGGCTGAATCTATTTGGAGGCTGAGTTTCCTTTGAATTTATATCAATTGAATTAATTTTTACAATATTTCCTTCCTCGAGCACCGGCAAAATATTTTCATTCAATTCACTATAAGGATAAACTGCTTTCCACCCAGCATATAAAATTACTTGCCCTCTTGCAATAAATGGTTCTTCACATGCATGAAGAAGAACACTTGTATTTTCTGTTTTTGCATCCTCGCTTAATGTTGCTAAAAATCTTCTGCAAATCAATTCGTAAATATCCCACTCTTCTTTACCTAAGCCCTCTTTTTGAACTACGCCAACTGGATAAATCGGAGGATGATCCTTTGATTCTTTTCCTGCCGAAGGAACTATTTCTTTTTGAGAAAGAACTTTTAGAACATCACTACTAATTGCACGCACAGAAACTAATTTATTTAAAATTTCTTTTAAGTTTACACTAGGAGGATAAACACTATTATCGGTTCTTGGGTAGGAAGTAAATCCTTTTTGATACAAACTTTCTGCTAAATCCATTGCTTTGCCTGCAGAGAAACCAATTGCTGTTGCTGCACGCAAAAATTCGGTTGTATTAAACGGAACTGGCTTTTTTATTATTTTTACTTTTTTCTCAACTTTTTTTACTATTGCTTCTTTTGGCTGTTTATTAAAAATTTCAAGGGCACGAGCTTTATCCCAAAACTTTTCTTCAGCATGCATTGCATCAAATGCAACTTTATCTTTTTCACAGTGAAGAACAATTTCCCAAAAAGGTTTTTTTATAAAAGCCAATCGCTCTTTTTCCCTGTCAACTATTAGAGCAAGCGTTGGAGTCTGAACTCTTCCCACACTCAAAAAATCTTTTCCAACTTGGCCTGAAACAATTGAAATGAACCTTGTTAATACTGCCCCCCAAATAAGATCGATTTCTCTTCTTGCATTTGCAGAGTAAGCAAAATTATAATCAAATTTTTCCAAATTATCAAAGGATTTATTGATATCAGTTTTTGTAATCGCTGAAAAATAGGCTCTCTTAATATCAATAATTCTATTTGTACTTAACGCATAAGTAATTGCTTCAAGACCAATTGCCTCTCCTTCCCTATCAGCATCTGTTGCAATTATTATCGAATCAGCTTCATGTGCAACATCCCTTAGGGCATTAATAATATTAAATTCTTTTTCAGAGTAAATTATTTCTGCAGGGTTAATTAATTCCCGTACATCAACCCCTCTCCAATTTGCAAACTTTTTTGGAAACTCAACATCACTAATGTGACCTCTCAGTGGAACCAGTTTTACTTCAACTCCTTTCCAATTGAACTCAAATACTTTTGCGCCTGCTACACTAGTTTGCTTTACTGTACCATCCGCTAAGAGCTGAGCAATATTTTCCCCCGCAATGGCTTTCTCTGAAATAATTAGCTGCATTCAAGAGAAAGGGAGAGAAAAAAGTTATAAAGGGAAATGAAACAAACGGCAAAAGACGAAGTTAAGTGAATCAAAACAAAATTAAATTTTGTTTTGAAGAGTAGAAGAAGGAAGAGTCTTTGATTTCTTTGGCTCTGAAAGAACAACCATTGTCTTAATATCAATTATCCCATCAGTGAGTCCAAGTTGATTAATGAATTTTTCTGCACTCTCAAGGTTTGGAACAACTAATTTTGAAATCAAATTGTATTCGCCAAGAACCTGGTATAATTCCAAAACAAAATCAAATGATTGAAGCTTCTTTACTATATCCCTTGTCTTTGAAGCTTCGCAGCGCATTTGAACAAAAATAGGGTTTTCATATCCAAGCGCTTTATAGTTCAAATCAATTGAAACACCGCTTATTACCCCTCTTTTTTTGAGAGATTCAAACCTTTTCTTTATTGCAACGTCCGTTAAGTTAACTTCTCTTGCTATTGCAGAGAAAGAGGCTCTGCCATCAGCTAAAAGCGCTTGTAAAATCAAATGATCAATCTTATCTAAAGAAACCAACCCTAACCAACCCTAAAATGTTTGAAAACCAAAGACCCCTCTTTGGAACCCTGACAATAATACTCAATACAGTTAGGTTTTTTAAAGAAATGGGTGGCTTTTTGAAAATAAAAACCAAAAAAATCTTACAAAGCTTAATAAAAAAGTTCTGCAACAAAAAATAAGTATGGAAATAATTGAAGAAAGAGTACAAGGCATTGCAAAGGAAATGGAAGAAGCGGGGGCAACTCAGTGGAACATCACACGAATTGTAAAAATACTCTCTGAAATGAATACCACTAGCGAAAAGAAATTACGAGAAAAAACACTTGAAATGCTAAAAGAACTTGATCCTGAAGCTGCCGGGACCTATGAAAGATTCAGCAGAATGAAAGTATACTTGACAAACGAAAAAATATTCCAATTCAATAGAGGAAACATAATTACTTCACTTTTAAAAGAAACTAATATTTCAAGAACTGCTGCAGAAAAAATCACTATCGAAGTTGAAAACCAAATTAAAGATACAAAAATCGAATTCCTTACTCCAAGCTTAATTAGAGAACTAGTTAATTCAAAATTAATTTCATACGGGTTTGAAGAAGTAAGAAACAATTATGCAAGAGTAGGCGAAGCGATTTATGACATAAAAAAGAAACTTGAAAAAGAACCTCTGTTTGGAGAAGGGGCTAGAGAATATAATTTATTAACACAAATTGAAAAACCTTTGCGAGAACTTCACTATGACGGAACAATATGCATTCAAGATACTGAAGGATTTTCACAAAGAGCACATGCGATATCAATAGTTGCTGAAAAAAAAGAAACATATGAAAAAACAATTTATTCTGTATTCAAGAAAGCAAACAATCTTGACAAATACTTTTACACTCCTGTAAGTATATACGGACTAACACATGCATGCTCAAGCGAAGTAAAGAACGACAAAAATGCAAAAACAATTGCAAACACTATTAATGATGTATCTGAAATTCTTGAAAAAAAGCACTTGCTTTCACTTGAACTTTACACTCCGAAAGAATTTGAGAAATCACAAAGCAATAAAATCAACGCAGCAAAAATTGCAAATGAGCTGCTCAACGAAAATGCTGTTGTTGGAGTAGATTCAAAATATTCACTTAAATTAATAGAAACCAAAGGAAAACACTTTTTTATACTGAACAATGAGGAAGAACAATACTATCCATTTGATACAAAATTATTTTCTTCAACTCCATTAATACTAATGCAAGTAGGGTTGAACCTTGAAAAAATTGCGCAAGGAAATGATGAAGACAAATTCTTTGCAAACCTTAAGGAAGTAAGCGAACAGATAAACAAACTAAAGGAATTAAAGAAAACTATTCTTGAAAAAAGAGAGTACATGAAACAATTTGATTTTACGAATGCTAAAACATGCATTGGAATAACTAATCTTTACACATTAAGCGAAAACTTCAACAAAAAACCAATTGAATTTGCCCCAAAAGTGTACAAAGAACTATCTAAATTATTTGACAACGATTTAATCTGCGGATGCACAGAAAAAGCGACGCAGAAATTCTCTGATACTCTTGGAAAAGAAGTTTATCCGCAAGATACATTCATTTTTGATGAATGCCTAAAAGAAAAGAAATGTTGCTTTACAGGAAAAGCTGCTAACTTAAATGAACTAAATGAACTCTTAACTAAAAAAGTAAAACAAGTAGAGTATATGGGATTTGAGTAAATTGAAAAAATAGTTGAACTAATTAATTAAAATAAAAAAATAGAAAAAAAAGATTCAAAAGAATTAAATCTTTGAACCTTTCTTTGGCTGTTCTCTTAATCTTACTCCATACAACGGCTTTGCTCTCTCAATTTTTGGAGCACTAGCATGAACAACTTCATTACTCTTAAGTAATGCATTATTCATTAGGTATGCATAAGATTTAGTTTGTTCAAAGAAGGGAACTAAAACTACTAAAACTAAGAAGAAAGAAACTGCTACTCCGGGCAAGTTGAATAATTGTAGAACTAATTCAATTGCAGTGATCAAAAACAAAGCAACTGTTGCTAAAAGGAAAATTGTTAATGAAACTAAAAAGTTGTTGCTCCAAAATTCTATACTTTTAGAAACTGCTTCAAAAACACTTGTTGTATCAAGAACAATACTTTGAGGAACAAACAAAACAATCAAACTAATTATTAGATTCAATAACAGAGCATAAAATGCAAACCCGTACAAGAATCCAACTGAACTAATAGCATAAAATAAAATTGCAAGAATTAAATAAAAGAAGAAAATCTTTATTGCTGCATCCTTAAACAAATCATTCCAATAAGAATCAAAACTCATGTACTGCACATCTCTGTGAGCCGCATAAACAGTCAATGAAACAAAAAATGAAAAGAAATAAAGGAAAACTAATGAAACTAGTAAACCTAATATCCCCCCAAGTAAATTTGCATTAAGTGAAAAGAAAACAGAGCCTGAACCAAAAAAGAACTGGTCAAACAAAGCAAAAATTGCTAAAAATAGGAACAATACTCCAAAACTAAGCATTACCTTAAAATTAGAAAAATATTCTTCATAAGCTCTTTTTAGAACTACTCCTATCATACCCTTTTCACCTTTTAATTAAAACTAATAATATACCTAACTTCAAAAAGCTTAAAAATGCTCCAAAACGCTTAATCAAACCAAATAAAATCAAAATTAATCTTTATTTTCTTTAATATTGTGGTAAAGTTCTTTTGCAAACAAAAATATCCAAGCACTTATCCCGCCAAGGATGAATAAGAAATACATGCTTTTCCTTATTTCACTCCAAAAACCAACTGGAATATACTGAGGCACAACAGTTATCTTTCCGCTTTGAGCCTGAGAAACATATTCAGAGTTTAATTTCTGAACTGTAGTACTACAAGCTGAATCAGTTACTTCAGTCATACAAAAATAAGGAGAATAATTTGCCTGCCCACCATATCTTGAATTGTAAATAGTAGCGGATTCATTAACATAAAAGAAAAGATTAATGTAATAACCTGCAAACAAAGCAACTAAAATTAAAACCAAAAATAATATCCCACTAGCCTGCTTTGTTTCAAAATATGAATTCCACCAATTAATTAAAACAAAAAACAAAATGAATCCTGCTAAAGGAGCCAAAAAATACATCAATGAAGACCATTGAGCATAAGGCATTACTAAATTCAAAATTGGAATATTACTCATCCAGTTGAATGCTCCGCTAGAAATACAAACTTTGCCATCCATTGGGCTGAGGCATCCCCCTCCAATGAACCATAATACTAAGAAAGAAAAAACGAACCAAGCAACTAAAACTAAAAGCAACTGCTTATTATGAAAAATATTGTCAGTCAAAAAAACACCTAATTATTCAAATTAAATAATTAAGAACATGTTTTTAACCCTTTACCTCTCCTCTTATTTTTGATGACACACACAGAAGAACTGGAACTACCCTGGGTAGAGAAATACAGGCCAAAAGGACTCAATGATGTTATTGGACATGATGAAATCACCAACAGATTGAAGAGCTACGTTGAAAAAAGAAACTTGCCAAACATGATGTTTTCGGGACCAGCAGGAACTGGAAAAACTTCTTCTTCAATTGCATTAGCAAGAGAAATGTTTGGACCAAACTTTGAACAAAACTTTCTGGAACTAAATGCCAGTGATGATCGAGGAATTGATGTCGTAAGAAACACAATTAAGGATTTTGCAAGAACTCTTGCATTTGATTCACAATTCAAAATAATTTTCCTTGATGAATGTGATGCTTTAACACAAGATGCACAACAGGCACTAAGAAGAACAATGGAAAAATACACTAAAACCTGCAGATTCATTTTATCTTGTAATTATTCTTCAAAAATTTTGGAACCAATCCAATCTAGATGCGTAATTTACCGTTTCAAGCCGCTTGAAACTAAGGATGTTGAAAAACAAATCGAACATGTTGCAAAATTAGAAAAAATTACTGTTGATGATAAAGCAAAAAAAGCAATTTTTTATGTAACTCAAGGAGACTTGAGAAAAGCAATTAATGTACTACAAGCAAGCGCTTCACTAAACAACACTATTACTGAAGACATTGTCTATTCAGTATCAAGCAAAGCTAGACCCGAACAGGTACAGCAAATGTTGCTACTTGCATTAAGTGGAAAATTTATTGATGCAAGAAAAAAACTGGAAGAGTTAATGTATGAACAAGGAATGAGTGGAGAAGATGTAATGATGCAAGTTTTCCGCGAAACAATGAATTTACCTGAAAAAGATCTCGCTGAGAAAGACAAAATTGCATTAATTGACACAATAGGAGATTATGATTTTAGAATAGTTGAAGGTGCAAATGAAAGAATACAGCTTGAAGCACTCCTTGCACAATTCATGAAATACAAAAAATAATTTTTTTAATCAAATTTTATTCAAAAATTTCAAAACCACTGATTCAATCTAGTTTGGGATTTAAACTGCTGAATCAAAAAAGATTTCTTTTTGTACTGATCCATTGGAACTGTGAGTTTCTTTGAGAGAAACTCCAAAGTCAAATCAAGAGTTGAAAAAGTAAGGGGCTTTTCCTTTAATGCAGCTCGAACATTTTCTCTAATCTGCCAAACTCCCAAAGGAACTGCATAATCTTTGCCAACCTCTCTAAAAACAATTGCTGAAGCATTTAATTTTTTGTCATACAAATATTCTGTTATCGCTAAGCGAGCTGCAAAATAAGCCCCTTCAGTTTCTTTTGGATATCCAACAAGCCCGCTATTCAATTCATAATCAGACATGACATTAAAATCTGTTGCATCTTTAGTCCAAACTCCCCCAGGAAGCCATACTTCAATCTGCTCAAAACTCCAAGGATAGGGAAGGAGCATTATCCAAAAATCATTATCCAAATACTTTGAATGAAATAACTCAAAAGAATCAATCAATTTATTTTGAGGAAGTTTTTCTTCAATAAAAAATTTTGATAAATTAGAATCAACTGCAGTAATACTCCAACGTGTTGGAACAATCTTTCTATGCTTCTTTACCCCTAAAGCTCCGCTAGAAAGAACTTTTGCTAATTGAGAAACAGGAACCCCTTTTAGAAATAAATCAATTAAAGCAGTATTTGCTTTTGCATCAGTATCAGAATTATAATAATCAATCTCCTTTGGAATGCTTGGATTTTCTAGTAAATTTATTTTATTTAATTTTGCACTCGGGCCTAAAGGGGCAGTGAAAGAATCAAAAGAAGTTTCCAAAATCGGTTTATTTACTAAACTCACTTCCATTTCAAAAACATTTGTGCTCATCGCAATTTCCTGAAAACCAATTAACTCATAATTCGGATCGGAGGCTAAAGAAACAGGCATAGTTTTATAGGAACGAAGAAGGGATTCTCTAAAAGAAATTATTTTCTCCTGGGGAGTGCCGTACCATTTTTCAGGCAAATCACTAATTGGAGAAATTTCGCTTGGAAGGGCACTTAATGGAGCAACTGCAACTTTTGGATAATTTTGCCAAGAAACAAAAAAACCTGGGGGGGAAGCTCCAACAAAATCTGTACCCACCATGCTTGAAACAATCTTTGAACTTGAACTGGATTTTTCAAGAATAGGACATCTACTCAATCCACACAATAATTTTCCTTTGCACTTAATACACAAATCAGGAGAAATCATTTCTTACCACAACAAAAACATCCAACATTTTCTAACAACTTACTAAAAATAGTAGTTGTGCTTCTAACTTAATAAGAATACTCTTGCAAATTATTAACTTAAAAAAGTTTTTTTATCCTCTAGAAAGCTTTATATTTCGGTGTGCAATTGATAGTTGCAAGGTGGAAAAGTGGCTTTTGGAAATATTGTTAAGGATGTAAAGAAAAATGTGCTTCCACAAAAGAGCACGCCAAGTATTGCACAAAATGACATGACTGGCGCTATCATGGATAACCCTAAACCTAAAGCAGAAAAACAAGATATTTCTTACAAAGATTCAGAAATACAAGGATTTGTTCCACAACCTAGATCATTTGGTTCAAGACAGAACAGCGACCCTAGATGCGGAAGTATAATCAAAAACATAGCAAATGCTTCAAGCTCAAGCTCACAAATGGGTGCTGACACTTCTTGGGAAAATTGCAAATTCAGAAAAACAAATTCTGGAAGAGACTTTTGCGCAGAGTTTCACTCATTATGCGCAAAAACTGGTTGCAGAAGAGCAAGAAGGTAAAAATTATTTTTATAAGGTGATGAAAAATGGCGTTTAACAGTCTAATAGATGACACAAGAAGAATGAATGCAAAAATGATTGCAATGGGACAGAGTATTGATATACAAAAAATACCTAGGCCAAAAGCTGGTTCCCAAATGGCACAAAAACAAGCAATGTTTACTCCAAGCGGAAGCGATGTAGAAAAACTGCTTTACCCTAAGAACTTCAAAGCAAGAGTCTATGAAGAAGAAACTCCAAAAGTAGCGGCTAATGCCCAAATGGTTGAAGAAATACAAGTACAAGCAAAACAACCAGCAAGAATAATCGGAGACGATGATATAACTTACAGCACAAACAAAAAACAGCCAACTGAAAGAAAAGAAATGGATCTTTCAGGACCAGCTTGGCAAAGATGCAAACACTACAAACAGCAAGGCGGAAGAGATTTTTGCAAAGAATATTTAAGCCTCTGCGGAAAAGGAAAATGCTTAAGAGTAAGAGTATAACTAATTAGAACAATTTTTGATGATACTCGTAACATTTTTGTTACGAGCAAACTTTAAATAACACAAAAACATAAAACTAATGTATGCCAACTGATTATTTAGAAGACATTATAGGCGCTGCAAAAGCAACTACTGCTAAAGAAGAAACTACTCCAAAAAAGGAAGAAGCTACCAAAGCAAAACCTGAAGACAAGGAAGAACAACTGGCACAAAATGTACAAAAAAAAGATTTTAAGGAATTCAAGCAGACAATGGAACATGAAACAGAACAAGAAAGTGAAATGGAAGAAAAAACAGCAATTGAAAAAGAACTTGAACAAAACAAAAAAGTTGAAGTCAAAAGTTATGGAAAAGTAAAAATCTATAAAGTCCCTGGAAAACCATTAGCATACTATTTTACTCCAACAGTAAGACCTACTGGAGTAGAAAGAAAAATAATCAACACACTAAAAGAAGCAACTACAAGATTAATTTCAATTATTCCTTACAAAATAAGGAATCCTGAAGAGAGAAGAATAATTTACAAACAAAAAATAATTGAAATAATTAGGAGCAACCCAAATTTAAGAATCCCTGAAAGCAGAACAAACTTTTACGCAGAAGCGGTTGTAAGAGAAATGGTAGGGTATGGATTAATTGATGATTTAATCAAGGATGACCAGCTAGAAGAAATAATGATTGTTGGACCAAAAAAACCGGTTTATGTATTTCACAGAGAATACGAAATGATGCTGACAAATATCGAATTTTATTCAGAACAGGAAATTGAGGATCTTGTAAATAAAATTGCAAGAGAAGTTGGAAGAAGAGTGGATGTAGCTGCGCCTCTACTTGATGCAAGACTTGGAGATGGATCCAGAGTTAATGCAACAATTCCTCCAGCAAGTATCAGCGGAGGAACTATTACTATTAGAAAATTCCGTCAAGACCCTTACTCAATAATTGATTTAATAAAAATTGGAACAATGTCAAGCGAAGTTGCAGCATTTTTGTGGCTCTGCGTTGACGGATTTGGAACAAAGCCTGCAAACATATTAATCTCAGGAGGAACAGGATCAGGAAAAACAACACTACTAAACGTACTTGCTTCCTTCGTTCCGGATAGAGAAAGAGTAATTACAATTGAAGATACTGCTGAATTAAGTCTGCCAATAAAACACTGGATAAGGCTTGAAGCAAGACCACCGGGACTTGAAGGAACCGGAGAACTAAGAATGGATGTACTCACAAAGAACTCGCTGAGAATGAGACCTGACAGAATAATTGTAGGAGAAATTAGACACGAAGAAGCATTCACGCTATTCACTGCACTTAACACTGGGCACGATGGATCTCTTGGAACCGTTCACGCAAACAGTGCGGAAGAAACAATAATTCGTGTAACTTCACCTCCAATGAATGTACCAAGCGTAATGCTTTCAGGACTTGACTTTGTAATAGTTGAACATAGATATTATGATAGAAAAAAAGGAACTATCAGAAGAATAAGTGAAATCGCTGAAGTATATGGAGCAATGGAAGGAAAACCACACACAGAAACAATATTTCAGCGTGACCCTGTAAGAGATACTTTAGAAAGAACATTAATTGAAAGTAAATACCTAAAAACTCTTCAAAATTTTACAGGATACGGAAGAGAAAGAATAGAAGCTGAACTTGTTGCAAGACAAAAGTTTTTAGAAGAAATGAAAGATAAAAATATTAGAGAACTAAGCGAAGTATCCGAACAGGGAAAGAACTTTTTAGAAAACAGAAAACTGGCTGGTGAGGAAAATGAAATTTGAAACAAGCACCAACAAGGAAGAAGTTGACCAAATCGTTGAAACAATGAAACGAAAGTACAGAGCAGAAGGAATGGAGTTTGAAGAAGTATCCGGCGGATTAAAAGAGCTAAGAGGAATAATTGCAGAAGATACTTATGCAAAAGCAGATATTGTTAACAAAGATGATTTAGAAACATTTAATTCAAAACTTGCACAAGATGTGGGAGGCTTTTACTTAAAAATGAGAAAATGGCTAAACCCAATAAAAGAAGGATTAAAAAAATTCCCGCTAAGTAACGAAACTGGATACTACCTTTATTCAGCAAACATGAATTATTCTTCAAATCAATACTTGGCACTTGCAAGTGCAGCAGGATTAATAGCACTATTATTTGGATTCATTGCAGGATTATTTTTGGGAATAATATTTGCAGCGGCTACAAGAAATTATGCCCTTGCAACAATACTCCCTGTAGGACTAGCTCTTTTAGGATCTATAGTAACAATGGTAATTATTTTAGATATTCCAAGACAAAAAGCAAATGCTAGAGGAGACGCATGCACTGCAGAACTCCCATTCGCATTAAGACACATGGCAACTGAACTAAAAGCAGGCTTAGGATTATACAAAACAATACAAGCAGTAACCGCAGCAAACTATGGAATACTAAGCGAAGAATTTGCAAGAACAACAACTGAAATAGAAGAAGGAACAGAAACTAGTGTAGCACTAAAACACTTAGCACTAAGAACACAAAGTAAAGCTCTGAAGAGCGCAATAAATCACATGCTAAGAGCAATGAGAGTAGGAGGAAACTTATCAGATATTATGAATGAAATCGCTGAAGAAGTTTCAGATGACCTAAAAAACAGAATAAATACATTCTCTCAAAAAATGAATTTCTTTGCAGTAATATTTATTTTTGTGTGCATTGTACTGCCTACAGCAATATTAATACTTGGAGCAATAAGAAACTCAGCAACAAGCGGAGGACAGGAATTATTTAAATCAATCCCATTAACCCCCCAAGTAATGATAATCTTTTACTTAGTAATAATGCCACTAATATTTATCATGTTAAATTATTTTGTTTATATCTCTCAACCAAAAATGTGAAGCGTGAAAAAATATGAGCCCACTTGAAGACCCAACTAATAAAATAAAAGCAATACTTTACGTAGCATACAACAAGCTAACTGAAAATACTATTATTCAAAAATATCAAGGGTGGCTTGAATTTAGCCAAATAAATTATCCTGCCCCCATTTGGCTTGGAGCTTCAGTTGCAATGAGTCTATTTGCAGCAATAATCGCATTCGCTTTAAGTTCAATACTAATTTCAGAGTTTACCTTAATCCCATTTTCATTTGCACTTGCAACATTAATCTTAATGGCAGGATACCCCTACATGAAAAAAGAATCACTAATTGATTCAGTTGAAAAAAACTTTAGTGATGCACTAAAACAAATGGCTGACACACTAAAAGCAGGAGATACTTATGAAAATGCATTAAGAGAAGTAGTTGAAGCAGATTACGGAAGATTATCTGATGAAATGCAACTTGCATTAAGAAGAATGGAAGATGGAGAAAATTTAGACACGGCACTAACAGGATTTGCTAATAGAATAGATTCACTAAGAGTAAAAAGAACAGTAACTATTATTCTTGATTCAATAAAAACAGGTTCATCTTTATCAGACATCTTAAACGAAATCGCGGATGATTTAAGAGACTACCAAAGATTAAAAGAAGATAGAAAATCAAGCACAACAATGCAATTTCTTTTTTTAATAGCAGCAGGAGAATTCATTGCCCCAATAATATTTGGAGAAATCGGATCAGTAATGAGCGGATTCACCGCAATCGGATCAAGAGAAATTAATATGGGTACACCCACAGATAATTTCTTAACAACAATAATTCAACTTTACATTATTATAGAAGTAATTGGATCAGGAGTTATGATGGCTTTGATTAGAGAAGGAAAAATTAACAAAAGTATTATATACATCCCACTACTATTATTAGTAGCATTTGTTATTTATCACTTGTCAAAAATTATTATTACTGGCGTGGTAATAGGTTCAATGTAACGGTTGATTAATTATGATGGAAGAAAAAGCACAAGTAAATTTAGAATACTTACTAATTGTAGTAGCAGGGGTTGCTCTTGTTACAATAGTTGCAATATACATTAAAGCAACTGCAAATACTGCTGCAAGCGCTGCAAGGGACCAAGCAGCAAATACTAACTAAAAAATCCTAAAAAGCAAGGTTTAAAAATAACAAAAACATAATAAAATCTATAATTTAAAGGAGGGAAACCGCATGGAACAAAAAGCGCAAGGAGCAATAGAATACTTACTAATAATTGGAGCAGCTATTTTGGTTGTTGCAATAGTAATAATCGCATTATCAGGAGTTTTGACAGGAGCAAAAGCTGACCAAAACGGAATGAGCGATGTTAACACTGCAAAAAACACATTAAAAGATGATGCAAATTTTCCAACAAACTAGTAAATACTTTTTTTGAAAAAGGCCTTTAACTAGGTCTTTTTCAATTCAATTTTTTTAATTTCGGCTCAAAATATTAATCAATTTTTTGAACCTAAAAGGCTTATATACTTGAAATCATAAATTAATAGATTACAAGAAAGGCTAAAATCATGAATTACAAAGGACAAGGATCTTTAGAATACTTAATGCTTATCGCAGCAGCGGTTGTTGTAGTTGCAATTGTAATTTCATTTATTGCAAGTGCGATTGGTCCTGTGCAAAGTGCAGGAAGCCAACAGCAATATGATTATTTATGCAACACACTAAATGTCCATAATTTTACTTGTGGTTGTTATTTATGTGATGTTTCACGAAAAGGAGTTAGTGATGCTTCAGGCAAAATAGAAGTACCTGGCATAGACACTTGTCTTGCACTTGCAAAAAAACTCAATGAACCTCTTCTAAGCGGATGCAATGCGTTAGATTTTAAATAAAACTTTTATTTTTGAAGTGATTAAATAAAATGGAAGAACGAGCACAAGTATCTTTTGAATACTTATTAACTGCAGCATTTGCAATAATGCTTGCAATATTTTCAGCAATCCTAGTAGAAACCCTTAGAGGAATAGCCCTAAAAGCACAAGCGGATATACTATCAACAAGAGCAAGAGTAATAGAAACTGTACTATCTAACTAACAATTAACTTATTTTATTGGTTAATCTAATCCTGCAAAAAACAAAACACTAAGATTAAAAACCAGAGAAACAATTAAATTGAATACATGGAAATAATTATCCTAAACCAAATCTTTTACATAGCAATAATTGTTTCAGTACTTGGGCTAATTGCAGCAACATATACTGACTTGAAAGAAAGAATTGTACCAAACAAACTAAATTATGGACTTGCAATAATAGGACTAATTTTATTTGGCATACAATCCATAATACAATCAACCCCTTTACCATTTATTTACTCTTTTTTAGGAATGGCGATAGGCTTCTTTTTTGGTTGGGTAATGTGGAAAATAGGAATATTTGCCGGAGGGGATGTAAAACTATTCATGGGACTTGGCGCACTAAACCCATTTACTCCCGCCCTAATTAAAATCGGAATGCTGACAAACTCAAGCATACCCCTATTTCCCTTAACTTTATTCTTGTATTCTCTTTTTGCATTTTTGCCATACGGGATATTTATAGTAATAATAAAATTAGCAAAAAATAAAAAAATGCAAAAAGAAATATTAAAGGAAATGAAACCAAAAATATTACTCTCAATACACGCATCTTTTTTTACTTCAGCGGCATACACTATTTTAGCGGTTTACTCAATTAATTTGCTACTAACAATACCAATACTAATACTTTGGGGATTATTTAAGTCAAATAAAAAATATTTAACTATAATTTCTTTAATCCTAGCTTTAATTTTAAATTATGTTTTGTTAACCCAAGCACTAGTTGCAACAATATTAATCAGTGTAATATTTTACTCATTACTAAAACTATTATTCCTAGTGAAAAGAGTTCTTGTTAGCGAAGTAGATGTAAATAAACTAACTGAGGGAATGATTCCTGCAAAAACATTAATCTGGAAAGGAAAAGAAGTGGTGGCACAAGAAGGAATAAATCTTAAAACTATACTTAACTTAATAAAAGATAAAAATTCCAATGCCATTAAAGAAATGCTCGCACCAAAAAAAGAAATTATCTCAGCAATTAAGGCAAGAGGATTAAACGAAGACGAATTAAAACTTGTAAAACAATTAGCAAAAAAAGGATTAATCCTAAAAAAAATGCAAATAAAAGAAAGTATGCCTTTTGTGCCAACAATGCTACTTGGATACATATTGTGTTTAATACTTGGAGATATAATATTTATCATGCTTTGGGGAATCTAACTATGCAAAAAGGACAAGCAATTCTTGAATTTATTTTTCTTATTTTAATAATTGTAGTATATTTAGTTTCAACAACCATCCCAATGGTGAAAGATACTCAAAATATTATACAAGATACCCAAAACATAACTCGCGCAAACAACGAATGCCAAAAAATAAGCAATTCAATAAAAGAAATAAATTTATTTGGAGAAGGATCAAGACAAACTTTAATGGTATTCATTCCAAATAATACTACTATAACTTGTATCAATAACCAAATATCTTTTGAAACACAACTTACTCAAACTCCATTCCCCCAAGAATGCCCAAACGGATTATGTGATAAAAACTTTAATCCAAATGCAGCATTACAATGCACAGTGGGTACAATAAAAGGACCTCAAAAAGTAGGAATTACAATTCAAAAAACAAATGGACTAATTGAATTTACACGAAGTGAATAAAATGAAAAATAAAGGGCAAATTGCTTTTGAAAGCCTGCTTGTTCTACTGCTAGTCATTACTTCAGCTACTCTAATAACTACCCTCTATTTACAATTTCATGACGAAACAATTGCTTTAGGATATGCGCGAATAGGAGCTCTTGAAGAATTATCAAAACAAAAAGAAACAATAATAATTGAAAAAATTTCTATTCAACGCATTGGACTTACCCCCACAATAACTATTAAATTAGATAGAGAAGTAACTTTAGATACTACAAAAATTGCAAATATAATCCAAGCAAACACTGCCCTAAAAAATGTCCAAGTCCAAGTAGAAACCATACGACAATAAGCGAAAAGAAAGTAAGTTCTTTTTAAACCCACAAACAACGTTTGTAAATGAACGAGAAACAAATATCACAAATATGCATATTAATCACTCTAATCAGTCTAATTGCACTATTTTTAAGTTACAAACCAGATTTTGAAGAAAAAACAATTCAAGAGATTTTAGACAACCAAAACTCTAAAGGAAAAGTTTTTGGCAGAGTAGAATATGTTGTAAAAAATTATCCAGTAACTATATTCACTTTAACAGATGGAAATTCAGCCACTATTTACTACCCAAAACCAACCACCTTAGAAGAAAATAATTTTGTAACAGCCTACATAGAAAACCAAGGACAAAAAAACTTATTTGCCCAAAAAGTGGTGAAAGATTGATTCTTTGGTGCTTACTCGGAATATGCGCAGGAATAATTGCAGGACTAATTCCGGGGTTGCACTCAAATAATATTGCAATAATTTTGGCAGCAACCCCTTTTTTTGGAATAGAAATAACTGCATCTATGTTATCAATGTGCATAACGCAATCGTTTGTAGAATTTATTCCATCAACATTTCTACTTGCCCCAACTGAAAATACTTTTGAAAGCATACTTCCCGCACACAGACTGCTACTTGAAGGAAAAGCAATTGAAGCAATAACACATACAGTACTAGGAGGAATAATTGCAGTAATAATCGGTTCTATACTAACTATTCCTTTTTTTATTTTCTTAGAACAAAACTCAAACCAACTGATTCTTTTAACACCCCTAATCCTTATTCTAGCAGTAATTATTTTTGTAACTGAAGAAAAAAACCCAAACAAAAGAATAATTATTTTATTTATAATCATTGCAGCAAGTGCACAAGGCTTTTTATTCAAAAACCAAATCTTTCCTTTGATTACAGGATATTTTGGGATACCTGCAATAATTTACGCATTAAAAGAAAAAGAAAGTGTTTCAAAAATAAAACAAAGTGAAAATTGTGAAATAAAAAAAGAAAGTTTGAAAGATGCTTTAATAGGAATCATTGGAGGAGCAATAGTTTCAGTAATGCCAGGAATTGGGAGTAATACGGCAGGAGGAATTATTAACGTTTTACGAAAAACAACTAACCCCCAAAATTATCTCACAATGCTTGGGGCAATAAATGCTTCCAACTTTTTTTTCTCATTTGCAACAATGTTTGCATTGTCAAAAGCCAGAAACGGGACAATGATTGCACTTCAAGACAAAATATTTTATACTCCCGAAACACTCTTTATAGGA
>JAVHOV010000014.1:0-18596 GCA_036170245.1 archaeon
CTCGCTTTCATCCGCATCTTAAAAGATGCAGATTTCCCGCTCGACTAATTAAATTTCCATTAGGCGAATTCAATAAAACAACAGGCGCCACAGAATCAACCCCTAAAGAAGCTAAGCAATTCGCATAAAACTCTCCGCTTATACTCTTAGCCAATCCCTCTTTTGAGATGTAATTAAGTGTTATGGAATACTTTTGGCTTTGGCTAGTGCAAAACGGCAGATTTGACAAAGAAAAACTTTTATTACTGCTGAAGAATATTTGCCCAGAAACCGGACTATCAATAGAATTGATAATTATACTAGTTAGTGTAACTCCTTCAGACAAACTGCTTGAGAGCACAATTGTACCAACCCCATCAGCACTCACAGCAAAATCCATTATTTTTACTTCTTTTGTTTTCCAAGCTAAGTTAGTGGTTTTTTGATCGGTTGCAGAAACGCTAGAAGTTTGAGTAATCAGCAACCCAACAACAATAAGAGCAATTACTACTACAACAGCAATAATGACAAGGTATTCAATAGTTCCTTGGCCTTTTCGTTCCATGACAATAACAAAGTTACTTTAATTTATAATGGTTTCTCTAAAATTAAACTTTATTTTTCCAAATGCACACTTCTCTTAAACACTTCCAAATTAAACTATATTATGTTTCGTTATATGTTAGCCCCAATGGAGAAATACACTGACCCTGCTTTTAGGACTCTTTGCTTTACTCATGGAGCAGATCTAACTTTCACTGAGTTTGCAAGTACAGAAGCTTTAGTTGATAATGTTATAGAAACTTGGGAATTAATTGAACTAAAAGATTCAACCCCAACTGTAATTCAATTATTAGTAGGAAATGAAGAAAAGTTAAATTTGTTTTTAAAAAAATTCACTCCAAAAGAAGGTTTTAGAGGGTTTAATTTTAATTTGGGCTGCCCTGACCCGGAGATTGTTAAAAGCGGGCGAGGATGCGCCATGATTAAGCGAATCGCAAAAACAAACAGGCTTATTGAAATAGCAAAGAAGTACAATTACCCAATTTCAATTAAAATGCGTTTAGGAGAGAACAATTTTGAAAAAGAAAAGAAAGCTTACCTTAATTTGATTAATGGAACAAATCCTGATTTTTTTATAATTCATGCAAGGCATGGGCAGGAAAGTTATTCTGATAAACCAAATTATTCTGTTTTTGAAGAATGTGTAAGAACTGGAAAAGAAATTATTGCAAATGGAGACATTGATTCAATAGGGAAAGTTAGGGAATTAAAAAAAATGGGGGTTAAGGGAGTAATGATTGGAAGAGCAGCTGTAACTAATCCTGCAATTTTTGATGAACTTAAAGGAAACAACATTCCTCGCTTTGAGGACCTAAAAAGCGAGTACTCTATTTTAGCGGATAAATTAAAATCAAAACCAAGATGCAAAAAAAATGTTTTGATGAGAATTGGGCAAATTACAAAAATTTAAAAAATTACAACCACATTTCTCTTGCATAAAAACATTTGTTATGTTGAAGTCTGTTTGTTTTAATCAAGTGAATACTCTTGCATATCAGTTACGGTGGCATTTTTGCATTCAAGAGGAAGTTCAAATATATTATCAGAAAACTCTCTAGTCAAATTTATTTTTTCAGAGTGTGAAACATATTCATCGCTGTTAATGTCCTGTGTTAGAGGAATGCAATATTCTTTGTTAATGTAATCTGCCAAAGTCACCATTTCACTTCCGACAGAGTCCCCCAAATTTTCGGTTTGCTTTAGTTTGTAACCTATTGCAGAACCACCAATTTGTTTTGTTTCGCCAGTAAATTGAGTTTCATAATAAATTGGTTGAGGTTGAGTAAATGGATTATAATCGGCCAAAGCATTGTGCTTTACTGCAGTACATTCGCCTTCAGTATTTGAATAAACCATAAAACTAGTATCTGATGCTATTGTCCAAGTCCCAACGCCTTGAGGCAAAGTGTCTAATCTTTCATAATAATAGTGAGTGTCATTTGTCTGATTAATGTACCTCTTCATTACCACTCCTTCAACTCCATCTTTTGTGTAATACTTTTCATCATAGGACATTTTGAATAGCTTTGGCAATTCGCAGAAAATCGCCCCGTTTTGGCTTGGTTTAGCGACAGACAAATTAGAATCAACATTTAATTTATTTGAATCATTTGCAGAAGAATCTCCCCCCTCAACAGTGCACCCAAACAAAAGCAAAAGAACTAAAATTAACCCTAACAATTTTCCTTTCATTCACTAATTAGAAATTAGGAAATATTTAAAGGTAAGTAATGACTTATACTTTAAGCATGGATTCAATTAAACCAACAGGGCAGGAACGGGTAAACTACAACTTAAACAGAGCTCTTGAATTAATTTCTAAACTTAAACTTCTCAAGACTAAAGAATCTACACCCAAAGTCCAAGAAAGAATTGAATCCATAAAAATACGAATTTCGAATATTAAGAAAAAATTAGTTTTTCTTTCCACAAGAGCAAGGGATAAGGTAACAAAATTTTACGCTTCAAATGCATTAAAAGAAATTGCTCAAAAATTAAAGGAATAATTACTGCCAAGAAAGAAGGGGATAGTTATTATCCCTTGCAATCCAATTTCCATCAAACCCTAAATTAACAAAAGGAATTCCATTAGCTCCCTTATATGCAATTGCATTGTTATCTGTTCTAACACACCCGGCAGGATTCGGACCAGAATAACACCACAATTTATTTGTTAGATTTACATCCCAATAATTATTACTAAATGTTCCTGCTCCCAATACATATCCACTTACTCCCCCATCAGGGTAACCTGGGCTTGTCACTAACCCAAGACTAAAAGTATTTGTCATTACACTCCCTATTACTATTTCGCCAATTAACCCCCCAATATATTCCACAGTACCAGTTACTTGCCCAACATTATAAGAAGTATATATCATAGGAGATATTCCAGATATTCCCCCAACATAACTTCTGCCTGTTATTGATCCTAAATTATAAGTATTTCTTATCAAAGCATTCTCTGAATACCCTAAAATACCACCCACATAATCTGTGCCGGTTACTGATCCAGAGTTAAATGAACTCCTTATAGAAATTGAATTATTAGAGTAACCAACTATTCCACCAACATTAGTTATTCCAATTATTGATCCTGAGTTTGAAGAATTCGAAATTAAATCTCCTGACCCATACCCACAAATACCGCCAACGTAAGTTACTCCTTCTGCCGACCCTAAATTAAAAGAATCTAAAATTGTTCCATGAAATGTATCCCCACAAATACCCCCAACATTAGTCGCTCCTCTAATTGAACCATTACTAGAAGAATTTATTATTCGACCCATATACAAACTTCCAGCTATTCCCGCAACATAATCTTTCCCAATAATATTTTGATCTACTAAATTGACATTTTGAATTAGAGTCCCGCCGGTTTCCCCAAATAAGCCCACCTCTGTTTGAGTTGGCCTATTAATAAATAAATTTGAAATCATATAATTGCCCCCATTAAAAGTCCCCGAAAAAGGTTGATAATTACTAGTACACCCTCTTCCACAACTAGGACCAATATATCCAATCGGACCAAATCCTAACCCCCCATTCCACAATCTTCCGCTTGAATTATTTGTATCAGCACCGCAATCAATATCATTCATTTGCACGTATTTTCCAGCTAAATTTAAGTTCATGTCTTGTAATTCCAAACAAGTAGTTATCTCAAAAGTATTTGAATCAACATCCAAACTCAAAGGGGAGGAAGTCCCTCTATTTGAACTTGTATCAATACATGAAACATTCCAATCAACATACTTGTCGGTAGCAAAATTATATCTTACAGTATTTAATCCGTTAACAATATTTGTATATACATTTGAATCACTTCCAATATTAAGAGTACAAGAATTAACCCCTTTAGCTTCAGTAACATCAAAAACAAAATCAACTACTTTACTTGAAACATTCCCTGTAGGGGAACTCAAAGTAACAACAGGAGCAATATTATCAATAGGGCTAATAACAATATTTTCATTAACGGCTATTGCATCATTTACACATTGTGCATTGATTGTACGTATTTCAGTTTTTATTATTCCGCTTGCAGTTAAATATTCAATCTTTAATTCGCACTTAACACTTTTCTGCCCGCTGACACAAGGACAAGGGGAACTTAAACCACTCAAACTAAATCCTTTAGAATCAAGTCCAACCAAAGTAGTGTCATAACTATTGTCAACATTTCCAACACTAATCTTTTTGAGGGTAATAGAATCACTAGAATTATTACTAAACTTAATCAAAGAATCCCCATTAGGGTCAATAACAGATTCAACTATACTAATTTCGCCAACAGCAACCTCTCCTGTTTTAGAAGAAGAACCAGTTATCTCTTGACTAGGTGAAGAAAAAACTCCAGTAACCAACCCAACAACAACTAAAGCAATAACAACAACCGCCAAAATAACCAAATACTCAATCGTACCTTGCCCAAATTTATCAGTTGAATGAGACATAAAAAAAATTCACTTCATGATTTCTTTTACAATAGGTGCAATTGACTTCTTATCCATTCCATTAAATGGAGAAAACCCTTCAATCATCTTTAAACACATTGGGTCTTTTGAAAAGAAGTACTTAATCCCTAAAAGAGTTTTAGGAACCAAAACTGCAATTGAATCCATTAAATCAAGTTTAATCATTCTTCCTCTAAGAGAGAAGAACTTTATCTTGCCCCTAATGCTTACTGGAACTCCTTTAGTATAAGCATCCATAATCACAGGGTTGCCAGGTTTTGCTGCAGAAATCAAAAACAGAACAAATTTCTTCTTTTCAAGGTAGGACCACTTTTTTAGAATTTCATTAATCCCAACCAATGTTCCAATATGCAAGTAAGTCCCAAAAGCGATTTTATTGTATTTTGAAATATTATCCCACTCCACATCTTTGAGTGAAACTAAATCAGCTTTGGCTTCAGCGGCAATCCAACTAGCATATTCTCTAGTTGAACCATACTTTGAGTTGTAAATTACAAGAGTACTCTTAGGAGTTATTTTCCCCTTTGATTTAGCGCTTTTTGCATTCTTCAAAAAAATACCCTCTGTTTAATCCATCTCGTTCTTTTTTGATTCATAAAAGAAGAATTGAGCGTATTTTATGAATAATATCAATAAAGCAACTATAAGAAACTGTGAAAAGAAGAGTTCATTTGCAAACTTCAAAAAAACATTAAGCTGTTCGCTTATGCTTAAGGGAGTAAGTCCTGCAAAGAATACAACCACAAGCCACAATCCAAAAATCAGTTCTACTGAACTAATGAATGGAGCAATGTACTTCAACCAACCCTTGTACAATTGGAACAAGTATTCCCAAAGCTGGATTAGTAAAACAAATCCAACTAAAATCGGCCAATTTTCGTTTAGAAAAACCAAAATATTAGAGATTATTACATTAGGCATTGCTTTACTAAAATAATCAATTACCCAAATAACAATAAATAAAGCAAGGGCAAAAGCTGCACTTGAAAATAATATTTGAATTACTTTCTTAAAATCTAATTGTTTTTTGCCAAAGTCAATTACCATTTTTTAATCACTTCAATAGATACAGGTTTGAACTTTAAAAACATTTGCAAGTTTCAAAACTTTGCCGCAAAATCAGGTTACTTTTTAGAAAAAATAGAAACTAACATTCGCCTCTAAAATAGGCCCATTCTTCGCAAACTTTTCCGCTAGGCAAAGTGCACATTCCAACTTGTCCTTCATTAGTATCGATTATATTTAGGGTTCCATTATTATCAATACAGTTAGTTGATGCCGGATTTGCAATTTGTGCTCCAGTATCAGGACTCACATCACAATCTTCTTCCCAAACTTTTAAGCATTTTTGCTTCTCTTCGCACCAAGAGTATCCAGCTGAAGGAATACATCCGTGAGCATCCTTATCTCCGCCAACAATTACTGGGCAAAGAGCAAAATTACAATCAGGAGCTATTCTTCCAACAGCACTTCCATCAGGGCAAATTTTTGCATCCATAGTGCAGGCAACTTGGTTGTTATCAGTATTATTACTTGAAGTAGTGCATCCAAGAAAAACAATTAATCCAATCAGTAAAAATCCAGCTATCAAAATATTTGATTTCATTTTTATCAATAAGCTTATGAGATAAGTAAAATAAATACTTTTGGTTTTGGTTAGGTTTAAGGCAAACCAAAATTTTCCCCTTATCAAACAAATTAAATATTTCTTTCCCCTGACTTTAAGCATGTCTTTCTTTGTTTATTTGCTAAAATGTAGGGATAATACATTCTACTGCGGGTACACTAACAATTTAGAAAAAAGAGTAAAAACCCACAACTTAGGAAAAGCAAGTAAATATACAAGGGCAAGGTTGCCAGCAAAATTAATTTATGTAGAAGATCTTTCTTCTAAATCAAATGCTTTGAAGAGAGAATATCAAATAAAACAATTATCAAGATATGAAAAAGAAGAACTAATTAAAAAATAAAAAAATCAAGGATATTTTTCATCTACTACCCCCTTTTATACTTCAAGGCCCCCTATATGTATTATGGCTACTACTAAAAAGAAAACTAATAAACAATACCAAGCTGATTTGTCTGCAGATCACGATAAGAGAAGAATTGCTGACGAAGCCAGATGGAAGAAAAACAATTTAGGTTCAGTTGAACAAAACATTCTTGATGCGGGAAGAGCTAAAAAACTTTAACTTAATTTTCCCTGCAATATTTTTTTTCTTAGTGCAGCAAGTGTTGCTCTATTTCCTTTACTTTGAGTAAAAGAGTAAACCCAGTTAGAGTACTTTTGAATCAGTCCTTTAGGAAGAGTTCCAAGTTTAACCCTAAGTTTTTCCTGAACATGTAAAGCATTTTTTGGAGTAGTGAATTTATCTTTCTTGTTAAATTCTCTAAGAAAGGTTTCGGTTAGTACAAGCATAGTTCTTGGATTAAGTTCACTAGTTTTCATGAACTCTAAAGGAGCTTGTATTTTTCTGACCCCTTTGACTTTTAGCAATCTATTTTTTTTAGCAGTAAGCTGTGAGCGGATCCTTGAAACCGAAAGAGTTTTTGAAGAAATTCCAAGATTAACTGTCCTTCTGCTAAACTCCGCTTCTCTCATCTTCTCAACTAAGGCAACAGAAGTTGGAATCAATGCACCCCTACTCATTACTCCTCTTGGAGTGCTTCTTCTGTTAGTATAACTTACCATACTTAAAAGAACACTCAACCTTATATTAAAACTAAACCCTTTTTGAAAAAGAAACGAACTTATTTTTAAATTAAAACATATTTAATTCTAAAATGAAGAAAGCCCCAAAATCAATTCAATCAAAACTTCTCCCAAAAAACCAAAGGCCAAATCCTGAACTTGCTCTTGGAGAGTATTTTATATTTTGAATAACAGGATTTTTTGGTCTTCCTTGTGGCATTTGAATTCACCTTTTAGCATTTTTTTTAAAATATAGTTTTATGAAATTTACAAAAGATTGAGGAAGATTTGTACTAATATTTTGCTTTAGCACTACATCAAGTGGGTGAGCATTAGTTTTCCCAAAGAGTTTTAGAATTTCAGCTCTTGTAGCTTTTGGGTTTGTTTTTCCCTGTTTTTTCCAAATTTCAATTGCCTGTTTAACTTGGTGAGTTGGTTCTTCTGAAAACATTACTCTGATTTCATTTGCACCCTGCAAAGTAGAACTGCTAAGTGCTCTTGAACCAGGGACCATTGCTCCCCCTCTCACTCCAACAATAGTAACTTGTTTTTCTCCATTTGAAAGTACAATTCCAGTATGCCTTTTTTCGCCTAACGGAGGAACATATTTTCCTGCTCTAACACTTGCAGCAATTCTGCCCAGGTAAGCTTTTGGTTTTGTCATAATAGAAATACAACTTATTTAGTATTTAATACTTTAGAGAAAAAGTCAGCAAAATATAATCAATCAAATCCCCAAATTAATTCATTTTGTTTGCCACCCACTACCTTCTTAAATTTTTCCATAGAACTACTTACTTCTGGTGAGCAGTTGAATTCGTTATTTAAAGGACCCCCATTAAGACAATGGCAAGGCGAAGCTATCCAAGCGTGGGAAAAGCACAAGTATGGTATTATCCAAGCTGTGCCTGGGGCAGGAAAAACTATTCTTGCAGTAAAAATGCTCACAAAGAAACTTGAAGAAGAACCTAATTTGAAGATTTTAATTGTCTGCCCAAGATTGACTTTAATTCAACAGTGGCTGGATTCAATCAAAGAGTACTCTACTCTAAAATCAAGCGATATTTACGAGATTTCAAGCAACAATGAATCAAAAGCTTATGTTTGTGCCCAGAACAAACTTGACAAGTATAAAGTATTCATTTGCACTTTCCACCAAATAAAGCAGTTCTTTAATGAGTGTAATTGGAAGAACCAGAACTGGTTTTTGATCGTTGATGAAATGCACAACACTACTGAAAATTACAAGTTCCCAAACGAACCAATCAAATACAAACTAGGTTTATCAGCTACTCCAAAAAAGAAGGGAAAGAACGCAGATTTCAACTTAGGAGGAATTGTTTATACTTATTCTTTTACTCAAGCACTGCAGGATAAGATTATCCTTGACCCTGTAATCAAAATTGTTTTCTATTCAGTAAATAAGCAATTGTTCAAGAAAATCCAAAATGAAAGCGATTCTACTGTTGATCTTGTAGAATCAGCATATAATGATTTTTTGCCTGATGACGCTGATTCAGTTGACAATATTATGCTTGCTCCAATAAACAAGAAGGAAAAGAAATTAACTAAAGCCCAAGAGAAAGAACTTCAAAAGAACCAAGAGCTTGAAGGAGCAAAGGAAATAGATAAGGATGAGGCAGCTGATATTTTTTCTTCAAAGAGTACGGATTTTTTAGGAATCATGAGAATCCTAAAAGACCAGTTTCATATTGGAAAGAAAGATTCCGTTCAGTCTTTAGTATTTGTTAATAGAATCAAGAAAGCTGATCTTCTCAACCAAATGCTTGCAAAAACTTTCTCTGAAAATGTTTCTCACTCATATCACTCAAAATCTGATAATTACTCACAGAAGAATTACTTTAATGAATTGAAAAAGGATTTCTCCGAAGGTAAATTTAATGTATTAATTTCTGTTGGAACTTTAGGAGAAGGAATTGACTTCCCTTACGCTTCACACGGAATAATTGCTTCCCCAATTTACAACCCAACTTCTTTTGTTCAAAAAGTAGGAAGACTTTTGCGTTCGTACAAGGATCACAAAAAAGCAGTCATCTATTATTATGTCCCTTCTGAATTAATTTCAAGATTATTAACTGATGAAAGAATTGAACCTAATTACTTCAAATCAGTTATAAAAATTGCTGATCAAAATAGTGACTTGTATTTTGTGGATAGAGAAAGCTTGCACGAAGAAAAAGGAACTCTTTCTGAACTTTTAATTCAAGGTTCTGCCTATGACAGAAACGAGGATGTTAAACGAATAAAGATTCCTCATGACCTTGACTCAATAATGCGTTTGTTCAAAAGAATTTACCCTGAAAATGTTAAACAATGGAAAAAACTTTATGAGGACCAAATAGAGGATCAAGAGAGAGAAATTAAGAAACAAAAGAAGAACATTAATGATGTTGAGGCTATTGAAAAAATCAGAAAGGAACACCCTATTGATTTCACTCAATTAAGAAATGAAATTGCTAAGAGCAACAAACTTATGTATAATTGCGCTTCAAACCTTGAATCAAATTTGAAGAACATTAATGTAATTCAAAAGAAATTCATGGGAAAGAATTTTACTGATTTTGCTGCAACTAAAACTTTTGTAAAAGAAGCACTTAAGCAAAATATTATTACTAAAATAAAGTTCGGCCATGAGCTTGAAGAAATTGAAAAAGAGAAATCTGTTCTCTCTCTTTCTGAACAGGACATGCTTAAACACGCTGTTAGTGCTGAATTAAATGATTTTTGCTCAAAATCAAAGCAGCTTGAAAAATGCTTAAATTCAATAGTTAATGCCAAGGCTCAAATAGATAAGGCAAACAAGGATTTGAAGGATGAAGAACAGGAAAAAGAGAGAATTAACGCAATGACTAGAATTTCTAAAACCTACTTTGACTTACAATCCCTTTTCCTTGATGAACTTGAGTTAGGAGAAATTGCAAAAACTAAATCAACTAACGAAAGCAAATTCTTTATTACTATAGGTAAAGATATTTTCCTAACAAAGAACCTAGAGAGAAAATTCTCCTACCCCGAGGACTTTGGTTTAAGTAGGTGGAGAGAAGAAAAAGAAGAACCTAAAGTTATAGTTCAGCTTTCCCCTGTAGAGAAATTCTGCAAGCAATTGATTTGGGATTTAAGAGAACAGGAAAAAATAACTGGAACTTATGCTGTTAGCGATTGGGGAGAATTAAAAGACAAGGTAAGCAAGGAAGTAAAAATTACTCCCCCAAAGGACGAGGATGTTTTGATTGAGCTTGAAAGACACAAATTCGAAGCAGAGTTCTCTTTTGAAAGATTATTCTTTATTACTGAAGCAGTAAAGAGATTTAAGAAGTAAATCTCTTTACGTAACAAATGCTGCTGTTGCTATTTCGTAACAGTGAAAAGATTTAAGAAATAAAATCTAAAAATAACTCCTTTACCCCCCTTTTTATTTTGATTCAATTACTACTTTTGTATGTTTCGCTTCATGTTAGCTCCAATTGAGGATTACTCAGATTCTGCACTTAGAACTCTTTGTTTTACACATGGGGCAGATTTAACTTTCACTGAAATGGCTAGACTTGAAGGGATTGTGAGAAATAATAAACCAACTCTTGCAAAAACTCTTTGCCTTGATTCTACTCCAGTAGAACTTCAGTTACTTGCTTCAAATGAAGAGCAATTAGAAAAGTACTTAACTAATTTTAAAACTTTTGAAGGATTTAAGGGATTCAACTTGAACATGAGTTGCCCTAGTGCTGATATAATGAAAGCTGGCAGAGGGGCTGGAATGGTTAAGCGTTTAACCAAAGCCCAGAATTTGATTAAAATTATAAAAAAACACAATTACCCTGTTTCAATAAAAATGAGATTAGGAATGAATGCGAGTGAACAAAATTACAAAGTGTACTTGCGGTTAATTGAAGGAACTGATGCGGATTATTATATAGTTCACCCAAAACATGGGATGCAAAGAAGCGATGAGCCTGTACAAGGAAATGAGATTTATGTAGAATGCGTTGAGGCAGCTAAGAAGAATGGAAAAATTATTATTGCAAATGGTGATTTGAATTCTGCTACAAGAATTAGAGAAGTTCAAAAAATCGGAGTTGGAGGAGTAATGATTGCACGAGGAGTATTAAGGAACCCTGCAATTTTTGATTCTTTAAAAAACGAACTTAACTTTAATTCCCCAAACAAAAAACTTCCTACAATTAAGGAACTAAGAAAAGAATACCTTGATTTAGCAAATTTATTTTCTTCCCCTCCAAAGTACAAAGATAATTTACTAAAATGGATGATGCAGTAACAACTCCTTCTTTCCCCACCAATTAACTTTTATACTTCTTCTATCATTTGTTTTCTATTAAAAAGAAGGTTTGAGATAATGGAAAAGAATTTTTTGGAACTTGATTCACACTTAAAGGATTTAATTAAAGGTAAAATTGTTGTTGTAACTGGAGCTGGTTCTGGTTTAGGCAAAGCAATTGCTTTAGGACTCCCCTATGCAGGAGCAAAGGTTGGAGTACTTGATTTGAATCCCAAGGGAGTAGAAGAAGTAACTAACCAAATTAATTCTGAATTCAAAAATTGTGCTTTTCCAATGGTTGCAAGTGTTACTGATGAAATTCAATTAGAAAAAGCATACAATGAAATCGCAAGTGCAAAAGGTTTTGGCAAAGTTGATGTTTTGATTAACTGTGCAGGAATTGCAAAACTAAATAGCATTGATCAATTAACTCCAAGAGAAATCAAATTAGCAAATGATGTGAATATGAATGGATATTTTTTGAATGCTCACTTTGCTTCAAAGCAAATGATTGAGAAAAAAGAAGGAAGTATAATCAACATTTCTTCAGCTTCTGCAAGACTCACTTCGCCAAACTCTTCTCTTTATGGAGTGGCAAAAGAGGCTCAATGCATGATGACTCGTTCTTGGGCAATGGACCTTGGAAAGTACAATATTACAGTTAACGCACTTTTATGCGGAGATTTATTTGGAAGTCCAAAACTTGGAATTGATTCAGCGATTTGGAACCAAGCATATTTTGAAAAGAAAGCCGTGGACAAGGGTTTAGTAAAGGCCGATGACAAGAGACTAAAACAAAGCACTCTTAATTCAGAGATTCGAGAGCTTGTTGTCACACACTACACAGAAAGAACTGCACTACAAAAAGAAATCACATACAATGATGTTGTAAGCACCATTATTTTGATGAATTCTAAGTTTTATTCAAAAATAAGTGGTGAATCAATAGCAATTACTGGAGGAAATCCAGGTGCTTTCTCAAGGTAAAAATAAATTTTTATAAACAACAAATCCAACCATTTAAACAGGAAAGCAAATCCAAATCTTGCTTTCTTTCTTTTAATTCTTCTAATTAAAACTCTTTTTTCAAAAACAACTCCTTATTTGAAAATAAAAATAAATTTTAGAAAAAGAACAAGAGAATCGGAACTATCCAGGTGAACGGGGTATTTCTTCCACTATTTGTTTTCAATAATTCAGCTATAACTATCAAACAAAATTAGTTTCTTCCACTAATAGAGAAAAAATGGATCAAAGAAAAAAATGAAAAATAAAATAAGAAAAAAGGTTCGAATAAAGCCCCAACCAGAATGTTTTTCGGCAAATCCACTCTGCCCGCTTTAAACGAACCAAACTTTGTTTTTTGAGCGTTTTTTTAAAACTTTAATTCTTTAACTAAGCCAATAAAATCAATGGCTTTACTTGTACACGGTTATTCTTTCGTTTGTTTCCTTTACCCAGTTTGCTAAAGTATTGTTCTCCAATATTTCAGCCATTACTTTATCCAGGTAAAAGTTGTTGCTTTTTTCTCTTGCAACTTTTTCTTCACCTTTAACATATGCTAACCAATTCATATCAATCAATAATACTTGTGTATTGAACTATATTTAAATAAGTAGCTTTAAAAAGATTACTAGCTATATATTGTATATTCATGGATGTTTTGGCGATTTGAATGAGTAAAATGATTGAAAAACTAAATCCTTTAGAAACTGCAATGAACTTAATTGGCAAAAAACACGATCTTTTGATTCTTGATTGCCTTTACACTAGAAACAAAAGAGCTGGATTTAATCAGATTTTAAAAGATGTAAAAGGCAGTAATCCAAGAATTCTTTCACTTAGATTAAAAGAATTTGAAGCAAATAAACTTGTAACAAAGAACATTATTCTTGGAACTCCAATGAAAACTGAATATGCACTTACGCCAAAAGCAGAGGAACTTATCGAAATAATTGAAAAACTTAAAGCATGGGCTTCAAAATAACCTTAAAAATAAGTATTTCTTAAAGAAATAGTTTATTTCTTTTAATAAAAGTAGTTTTTTATAGTTCAAGAGCGTTTATTTTATTAGACAGTGAATTATATGCCTAAATTTTTTAGAAAATTGTTTAGACTAAGACCAAAGCCAAAAGTAAAAGTACCTGATTTTAAAAGTGCTGAAGAATACTTTGAATATAGAAAAGAAAAATATAACGAGCCACTTCCCATAAATATAATAAAACATAGAACTGAAATGGCTGAAAGATTAAAACGCCAAGAAGAACAAAGGCAAGTAATCATGGATAATGCAAGAACAAGACAGGAACAAAAAAATGAAGCAAAAAAAGCTTCAACCAAAAAATAACTAGTTTTAAGGAATATCTTTATTTAGTAGTTCAACCCCTTAATTTTCAAATCAATTAGGGGGTTTTAAGTATGGAAAAAATTAACTTTAAACAATACGGACTTTACTTACTAAGGTGGCAATTAAGTACACCAGTAATTGCGGTTGTAATTTACCTAATGAGTACTTTTGATCTTCTAACTGCAACTATAGTTGCAAATCTTATTGGAGGATTAATCTTTTACTGGATTGACAAAGTTATTTTCCACAAAGCCACAGTAAAGTAAAATGCATTTTCAAAAGGGAATAAATAAAGAAAGGTTTATTTACTCCTTTTGCGTTATTTACTCATGAGATTTTCAAAAGACTTCAAGGATAAAAGTTATTTTACTCAAAAGAATAACCTCTCTCCAAGAGCAGCAATTTTCTTTGTTATTGAAGAAAGCTTTCTGCTTTTACTCATTGTTCTTCAAATATATGCTTTTTTTGGAATCACTTATGTTAATGGAAAATTAGCATTTTTCCAATCAGAACCATTGCTTCAAAATTACTTGTGGTTTTTTGGCTCAATTGCCTTTTTCATAATAGGTTATTTCATTATTGCAGTAAGAGACAAATATGTTTGGTTAATCCACCACAACTTTTCAAGATTACTATTTGGTACAATTAAACTAAAAATAACTATGACCACCCTAAAGATATTCATATTTTCTTTCACAGAACTTGTTTTCTCAATTTTAATTGCATTAAGCATTTTCCTATATTTGGATCCCGAAGTGAATTTAGTTCCATACCCATACAATTACATTTCATTTGCAGTGCTGCTAATCTTATCCTTTGTTCTTTTTTCACACAGCAAAGAATTCAGAAAAAATGTTTATGGCCCAACCCCAATTCAAAAAAGACTTCACTTAGGCAAACATGAAATTAAGCGAACTACTCACACCAGATCAGGCTACTTGAGATTTGGCGAGAAAAAAAGAAGAATTTAAATTTACCAAACTTAACAGATTAAGTTTTTTGGAAAAAATTTGGTGATTTTGTTTGACCTTTCAAAAAAGTGTTTCTTTTTGGCAAGCAGTAACCTATGGAGTAGGAGTGATAGTAGGAACAGGAATTTATACCCTAATTGGAATTGGAGCGGGAATCAGCGGAAACCTATTATGGCTCTCCTTTATAGTTGCAGGAATTATAGCTTCCCTGACAGCCTTATCTTATGCTAAATTATCATCTATATTCACAAAAGAAAGCGCAGAAAGCTTCTATGCCCAAAAGGCTTTTGGGAGCAAAAAAATTTCTTTCATGGTAGGATACTTGTCCATAATTGTGTGGGTTTTTTCAGGTGCAACAGTTGCATGGGGACTTACCACATACACAAAAGCGTTCATCCCAATTGATCCGCTTTTTATTGCACTCATTTCAATACTTGTTCTTTCACTCACAAACTTTTTTGGAATCCAAACAAGTGTACGTGTGAATAACATTCTTACAATAATAACTATTCTTGGTTTGGGATTAATAATTCTCTTTGGACTCCCCCGTATAGGACAAGTTAATCTTTTTTTAGGAATTGACGGAACAACCCTCTTTGAAAACTCTTTTTCTTTAGGAAATAGTGTTTTCTCTGCAGCAGCTTTGATCTTTTTTGCATTTTTAGGCTTTGAGAGCTTAGCAAATATCTCTGAAGAGACAAGAAACCCTAAAAAAAATATCCCTAAAGCAATTCTTTTTTCATTATTTTTTGTAACTATTCTTTATGTTTTAATTGCACTAGTTTCTGTTAGCACAGTAGCTCCAATGGATTTGCATAATGCAACCATTTCTTCATCCACAAGTGCTGGACCTCTTGCTCTTGTCGCAGAGCAAGTAATGTTTCCAGGAGCAGGACTAATCCTAACTTTGATTGCTTTTTGTGCAATTGGAAGTACTTTAATTGTCATATTAAATGTTTCAAGCAGAATATTTTATGGACTCAGCAAGCAAGATCTGGCTCCAAAAGTATTTGAATATATTAATCCAAAAACAAATACTCCCTCAATAGCAATTCTTACAACAGCCCTCATTACGTGCTTGTTTGCTTTAATTGGAAACATAGAACTCCTTGGATTTATATGCACTATGAGTGTATTTTTATTATTTGGAATAATAAATATTGCACTAATTTTTATTCAAAAAGAATTCACTCCATTTGGACGCGCTAAACCCTTAATCAACAAAGATACTATTATCCCTCTTCTTGGAGCAGGATTTTGCTTTTTCATGCTGCTCACTCAGTACTGGGATACAGTACAGATATTTGGAATAAATTTCCCTCTAATCTCGCTTTTAGTAATTGCACTTATAATAGGAAGAATATTATACTTTGTCCTAATTGACAGAAAATAAGAATAAAGCTTTGGGCGGGATTTGAACTCGCGACCCCCGCATCATTGTAACTTATCTAGCATACCAATGCGGAGCACTAACCACTATGCTACCAAAGCAGTAAATAAAATAAGAAATAAAAAATTAAAATAGAATTCCTTAAAAATTTTAGGCGAACTCTATTACATCCCCATTTCTTATGTTTCCAGCTCCACCTCGAGTGAATATAGTTCCGTTTTCGCCTTCCCTAATTTCACTTACACTAGCAAAGCTTTGCTTCAAATCAGATACTCTAATATTATTTTTCCCTATTTGGGCAGTCATTCTTTTAGTAAGTTTTCCGCATCTTACAATTCCTGAAATCATTGTTTCTGCACCACCAGCATAAACCCCCGTTACTTCAAACTGAGCATAACCGCTACTAACAGCAGGAGCTTCTTTTTCTTCCAAACCCATTTTTTGTCTTGCAGTTCTTGAGAAACGAGGAACATACCCTTCATCCAATTTCTTTGAAGCTACATCCAGTTCATCGTCACTTTCATTTGGCTCTTCAGATTCATTTTGTTTATTGAACAATATTTTTCCAAAAGGAGATTTGGATTTAACAATAGACTTGTTCTCAATTGATTCTACCCCGAGTTCAGGTTCGTAATCATACGGCTCAGAGGGAGTACTCTCAGTTATTTCCTTTACTTCCCTATTAAAACTAGCCTTATCTTTTTCGTAAGCATTTCTCAATTTATCAAAAGGACTTTCATCTTCCTTATCATCTTTAATTACAAATTTTATTTTTTTCAAATCCTTCTTCTCTTGTTTTTTTGCGTGCAATGGAACACAAACACCTAAATCAACTTTCGGTTTTATTATTGCCTCAGTTTGAGTTTCAGTAGTTTTATCTTTAACATAACCAAATTTTTTCATCAATGATTCAAAGAAATCCATCGTTTTTTCCCCTTTTAGAATAGTAATAATAAGAGAAGAAAAGAATAAAAACAAGATTCAAAAGGTTTTTTCTTTTAGAAAAACCTTTTTTTAAATCCTGTTTAAATAAAATCACTTATTTCTTCTTTCATTTTCTTTTTCAATATCACTAATTGCTACCCCTTCTTTTGCCATTATTACAAAAAGGAAGTAAATCAAATCCGAGCATTCCCAAATTAAGTTTTCCTTATCTTTTGCAGTTATTACTTCTGCAGCTTCTTCAATTAGTTTGCGTTTTAGGAGCAACTCATTGTTGAAGAGTTTTTTTGTGTATGAACCTTCAGGAGCACTTTTTAATCTTAAAACAATTTTATCATAAAGTGCATTAAGGCCAAATTTTTCTTTAATCCCAAAGCAACTGTACTCCCCAGTATGACATGCACAAGTCCCTTTTTGCTTCACAACGAAAAGCAAAGTATCATTGTCGCAATCTTTTTTAATTTCAACAATTTCCTGAATATTTCCTGAAGTTGCTCCTTTTTGAAACACCCCTTTCCTGCTTCTGCTATAGCTCCAAACAAATCCAGTTTTAATAGTCTTTTCTAAACTTTCTCTGCTTGAGTAAACCAAAGAAAGCACTGTTTTGTTCTGCTCCTGAATTATAGTAGGAACTAAATTATTCATTTTTTCAAAATCAACTTCAATCATTTTCTCACCCCCAAGAGAACTATGTCAGATTCCATTATTCTCTCAATTACCCCTAAGCCCGCTTCTCTTGCAGATTTACCTGAATATACAATATCAATCACCAAATCACACAACCCCATTTGGTAAGCTTCTTCAGTACACCCATTCAAATACATTTTGTCAAAGGAAAATCCTTTTTGCTCAATTTCTTTTAGGAACTTTTCTGACAAGTACTTGTACTTTGAATTTATTGCAACTTTTGGCTTAGAAGATATGTCCAAGAAAAGCTGCTGCTCGCAATAAAAGCTTCGGCTTTTATTGACGCCCTGCAAACCTTTGGTTTGTATGGTTTCGGGCTTAGCAAAACCTTGTTTTGCACAAGCCAGGTTTTTAAGTTTTTTTCCAATTGGCCCTAAGAGACACAGAGTAGGTTTATTAAAAATTGCAGTTTGATCAACCCAAGGAATTTTTTCAATTACCCCAATTTGAGAAATTACATTTTTTAGTTTGTACTCTTTGTACAAATCTTCCCCAGTGAGCCCAATTACTTTTTTTCCTTTTTGAATCATTTCTTCTACAAAAACAGGCACATCTTCAGCTCGAACTATTACTCTCTCATTAGGTAACCCTTCAAGTTCTTGGCGGTAAAGCTCAAGCCCAGAGTTTTTAGGAAGCACAAGTAAAGTACTTGGAAGTATTTTAGAAATAGTATCGCTGTTGATGAACTAATGGTTCACTTGCAAGAATTGCTGTTGTATTCATTTGTTTCATTTCCATTTCATTCACCACCAA
>JAVHOV010000015.1:0-15126 GCA_036170245.1 archaeon
ACGAAACATAAAAATTAAGCTTTGGATACAAACCAAATAGGATTTCTACAGAACCTAAATTGGGTTTTATTGACTTTTTTGTTAATTGAGATTAACTTTTCTATCCATTGCTAAAGCAATTTTTTTTATTTCTTTAATAAACTCTGGAATTTCTTTTGCATTTATTTGTTGATCCTTGTCAGTTAATGCAATTTCTGGATTAATATGTGTTTCAACAATTAATCCGTCTGCTCCTGCGGCAATTTGTGCTCGTGCTAGGGGGAGAACAAGTTCTCTTTTTCCTGCTGGGTGGCTTGGATCTGCAATTATTGGTAAATTTGTTAGAGTTTTTAGTATTGGAATTGATAATGCATCAAAACAGAATCTTTCTTCAGTTTCGAAACTTCTTATTCCTCTTTCGCACAAAATTACATTAGGGTTCCCGCTAGAGAGAATATATTCCGCTGCCCCCAAATATTCTTCAATAGTTGCACTCATCCCATTTTTTAGTATTACTGGGTTTGTTACTTTTCCCATTTCTTTTAGCAAATCAAAATTCTGCATGTTTCTTGCCCCAACTCTTAGGATATCAACTTTTTCGCTGGCAATTTTTACCATTCGTGGATCCATTACTTCTGTTTCAGTAATTAAATTATATTTTTCTCCAATTTCTGCGAGCATATCAAGTCCCTTTTCCCCTAGGCCCTGGAATGAATAAGGGTATGTTCTTGCTTTGAATGCACATGCTCTAAATATTTTTACTCCTGCTTCTTTTACTTTGTTAGCAGTTTCTTCTAGTTGTTCTTTTGATTCAATTGCACAAGGGCCCATGATTAGTTGTATTTCATTTGGTCCGAAAGTTACTCCTTTTATTTTGACCTCTAACTTTTTAGGATTGAATTGTAGTGAAGAGAGTTTGAAGTTTTCGTGTTTCATAATTAAATTATATTAGGGTTAATTAAAAAACCTGTTAGTGAATTAAAAATTTGTTTTTTTAATTTATGCGCCTGTGAATCCGCCAAGTAGTCCGCCGATTCCTGCTGAAAATATTACAAAGAGTATTAGTCCTGCTCCTGCCATTAGAGGTACAAATTTTAGCCCGTCTCTTATTCTTCCTCCTCCAAGGAGTCCAATGAAGATACTTGCAAGGAATGAATTAATTATTACTATTCCATAACTTACAGTAGTCATAAATGCTGGAGTAATACTTATTCCTCCTGATGCAAATGATGGGCCTCCTGCAATTGCTGTATCAGTTGAGCCTCCTCCAAATGAAGCTGTTTGGGTTTGGATTGATCCTAAGATATTCAAGAATTGCACACTTACTGCTAGAAGCATTGGGGAAGCTATTACTACCACAAAGAGAATAAACATAGTGTACATTTTTGTTGAAGTGATTAGTTCAGATTTTAATTTATTTGTCTGCTTAATATCTGATGCAGTTGTTTCAATTAACTGTGCCAAGTGTCCCCCGCTTCTCAATGCTTGTGCAAAGAATTTTGTAGTATCGCTTAAAACTTTGGAATCAATTCTTAACCCTATTTCTTTTAGTGCATCAGAGAATGATTCTACTCCTAGACTTTTTTGAGTAGCAATTTTTATTTCTTCACTAAGTGGTCCAAATTCAGGTCTTACTGCTGAGCGGAACGCATAAAATGGACTCATTCCACTTTTCAAATTGTTTCCTACAAGATAAAGAAAATCAGGCAAAATATTTTCAACCATTTTTTTTCTTCCATCAATTACATATGAAATGTGTAAATAAAATAAAATTAAAGTTAATACAAAAAATCCAAATCCTAATCCAATCATTACTCCAATTGCCATTAATCCTTCAAAATATATTTCAGTTCCGAATATTATATTGATTAGAGGGATTAAACTGAATGGGATCAAAAATCCTATTGCCCCAAGTAATGTTGCAATAAATAGTCTCAATCCGGCCCACTTTTTTGGATCATCTCTTGAACCTGCGTAAGTTAAAGCAGTTTTTATTTTTGTATCAACCATTTTCTTTGGAATGATTAGTGAAAATATCATTGAAGCTCTTTCAAACATTATTTCACAACCTTTGGAACTTTTGATCTGATTAAGAGTATCATAGCCATTTGAATTGCTATTGAAAGTAATACTATTAGTATTACCGCTTCAGGGCCTATTCCGCTTCCTCCAATTGAGGATGCGATTACTAAGAAAGTTATTCCTAAAGAGGGCATTGCTGCTGCAATTATTAAGTAAACTAAAGTCCATAAGTTAAGTTCTGCTGCATATGATTTGATTGAATCCATTTGCTGTGATACAAGTGTATCAACTTGTGAATTAAGTGCATTAACTATTGAGCCCCCGCTTCTTAGGGTTGTGATTACCTGCCACGCAGTTTTTTTTAGTACTTCTGATTTTGTTCGAAATGCAAGTTTTTCTAGGGCTTCAGTCTCTCCCATTCCTGAGTTAATATCTCTTATTACTAAACTGAATTCTGTTGATACTTGTCCGTAATTTGATTTTGAAATGTTTTTCATTGCATCAAATAAACTTAGTCCTGAACTTAATTGGATTAGCATTGTTCTTAGTGCAAACAATAAATCCTGGTCAACGAGTCCTGCAAGTTGAAATGAAGCAAGTTTAGGAAAAATTAAATGAAATATCAGCATTCCGAAAAATGAACTTATGCTGAGTATAAACATTAAAGTTATTGTCATTGCCCCGATTTCTTTTGTGAGTATTGCTCCAAAAGCCATTCCTACAAATAGAAACATTATTGAGTATATTCCTGCAGAAATAAGGGATGCGAGGCAGTATCTCTCTACATCAATAGTTATTTCAGCTTTCTGCAAATCATATTTTAATGAAAAAATTAGTTTTGAAAGAAATCTTCCAATAAATAAATATTTCTCGCTGAATCGTTTTGCGTTTTCAAGCGGGTAGAGCATCATTGTTGGAGTAATGGTTTTGTCAGGCATTTTACTTCACCACATTTTCTTCATTTGGCTTTTGATTTGGTTGCATTAATTCTAATATTCTCTCAATAGATACATTTTCAGTAGCCATTTTCTTTAATTTTGCTGGATCTGCGTAAAAGATTTTCATCAAGAATCCTATTGTATCAAGTTCAGTAATGTTTTGTCTTCTCATCCAATCCAAAATTATTTGTCTGTCTGCAATTTCTTTGTTGATATCTTCTTCAGTCATTCCTGTGTGCAGATTTAGTAGAGTAATTAACTTATTTGGCTTGTTTAATTTTTCCCAGGAATCTGTTCTTGGAGTCCATTTGTATACAGTGTTGATTTGAAGTCCTTGCCCGCTTGAAGTTTGTTCAACTTCAGCAATTTCGTAAGTTCTTCTCTTATTTGTTTTTCTATCTCTGTATTGTACTACAATTAAATCAATTAATTCAATCTGCATTAGGGGGATACTCATTGGAGGTTCTGCTAATCTACGTAAAACCTGGTAACCTGAGTTTGCGTGGATTGTTGAGTAAATACTGTGTCCTGTTTCAATTGCTTCCATTAGTACTTCTGCTTCTTTCTTTCTTCTCATTTCTCCTACAATTATTCTGTCAGGTCTCATTCTCAAACTTGTTACCATTAAGTCAAGCATTGTTACTTCTCCAAGTCCTTCAGGGTTTGGAGAGCGAGTAACAAGTGGTATCCAGTTCCAATCAAGGTATGTTGGTAAAATTATTTCTCGAACATCTTCAATTGAAATTATTCTATGATAAGTTGGTACAAGTGCAAGCATTGAATTTAATGCAGAAGTTTTTCCGCTTGCAGTTCCTCCTGCAATTACTATATTCATTTCGTACTGCATTGCAAGCCATAAGGTTGCAGCCATCTCTGAACTCATTGTGTGTGCTTTTCCAATAAAGTCAATAATAGTCCAAGGTTTTCTTGCAAATCTTCTGATTGTAATTGTGTTTCCTTCTGAAGAGATTGGGAAGAGTGTTGCATTTACTCTGTCACCCGATAATAAGTGTGCATCAAGTATTGGATTTAGGATTGTAATTTCTCTTCCTACTTTTCTTCCGATTTGTGATGAGAAGTTATTGATTTCTTCTTCTCCTCCAGGCATGAGGTTGGTTTTCAGCCATCCATGTACTCTGTGGTAAACTGTAATTGGTGTTTTTGCTGAGTTGATTCCTACTTCTTCAAGCATATCATCTCCCATCAAAATTTCGATATCCCCTAGTCCATACATTTCGTGCAATAATACTCCTGAAAGCATTCTTAGCATTTCGATTGGGGACTCTGGGAAATATTTTTTTAGGTGAGCGCTTAGTTCTGTAAAAAATCTGTCTTTGAGAACTTTTGATTTTTTTGGATCAGTTATTTCTTCTAGTTCAATTGGCATAGTTTCTGTCACTTCATCTTTTATGAATGGTAAAAATCTTCTAGTGTATTTTCCAATTGAAGGCATTTCTATTGTGTATACAGGTCTTGCTTCGTCAGCTGAAAGAATTACTGAAATTTTTGCGGGTACATTATCTACCTCAATAGTGTAAGTGTCAAGTACTTCCCCTTTTGGTATTTGAGTTAGTTTTGAACTAACTTGATTTTTCAAAATAATCATTGGTTTTTTTGTCAAGCTTGCGGGGTAATTAATTTCAATTATTCCTTCTTCTTCAAAAGGTTTAGTTATTTGTTCAACCATTGTTTCGCTTATTTTTGTGTAGTTCGCTACTTCTCCGACATCAATTTTTCCGTATCTTTCAAGCAAATCAAATATATCATCAATTGGTGTTCTAAGTGTTGTAGCTTTGTCAAGTTCTTTTTGTTCTTCAAGATTTTTTTTAGTTTTTGAGAATGAAGTTTCTTTCGTGTCCTCTTTTTCATTTTCTTCAAAATCATTTTCTTTTGGTTCTTCTATTTTTGGTTGGTTCATCCAATTAAAGAAACTGTCTTTTGCTTCAGCAGTTTTTGACTGCTGTCCTTCTATTGTAATAATTTCTTTTTCATTTTGATTAACTTTTTCTGATTTTTCCTGGATCAATGCTTTTGTTACTGATACAGTTTCAATAGTGCCGGTGTTTTGGTTAGTTGTTGTTTCTTTTAGTTCTTGAGTAATTTTTGGAGTAGAATAATTTTTTGATGAAATTGTTTTGGTTGTCTTATCTTCTTTAATCTCGTTTAAACTTGAAGTTTTACTCATTAGTTTTTCAAAAGCACTTGTCTGAGAATCTTGTTTTTTTGAAATTGTAAAAGCTTCATTCTGTTGTGATTTTGGGGGGGTAAGTTCTTTTGGAACTGCATAATCTTTATTAATTTCTATTTCTTTGGCAGATGTTATTTGGGTAAATATTTTCTGCTCTTCTTTGAATGTACTAATATCATTTTTAACTTCCTTTGAAGGAATTGAGTTTGGGTTTTGCTGCGTTTTAATGGTTTCTCTCTTTAATTCTTCTTTTTTGATATCAGTTCCCAAAGTAAGTTTTTTTAGTTCGTCCAAAGCGGGGCTTTGTTTTTCTTTATTGTCTTTAAATAAAAAACCCATTTTTTTAGCCCCTTGAAAGTTCTAAATTAATAGTTCTTTCTTATTTATAAAGATGGCTTTGGGTGGGCTAAAACATTTTTTTTAAGTATTTTTTTCCATTATTTTTCCATTATTTTGATAATTTTTTGGGGTTCTTGAAAGACTTTAATAATAAGTTAGTTCCTTAGTTTTGGCATGGGTAGTGGATTTTCTCTTACTGATGAGCAAATGAAGGCTTTTGAGGAAATATTGTCAAAAAAGGATATTTTTTCTTCTCACTTAACTACGCAGGAAGCTAAGTATGATGCTTTTCGTGCTCTTGGGGGGTATGAAAAAGTTTTGGCAGATGTTAAGACAAAACTTCCTCTTAGTTTTAGCGGGCAGGCACTTATTGGATGTGATTCTTCCAATTTAATGGATATTTTTATTGCAATGGTGAAATTTTCTATTCAATCAGGACGTGTTCCTGTTATTGTTTTGTTCATGAATAATTATTTATCTGTAAAAAAGAGGCTTAGTGAAGAAGGCATTATGGATAAGTGTTTTATTATAGATGCTGTATCAAAAAGTATTTCTCCTGTTAAAGAAGAGGATAGTCTTTTTTTTGCGGATTCTTTAAGAAATTTGACTCAGATTCAAATAAAACTTCTTAATATTCTTTCAAGTGAAAAGAATTTGGCTGTTGTGATTGACTCAGTTTCTGTGCTGAATTATTATCACGATGATGATATTGTATTCAAGTTTATTTATTCCCTAACCAAACTTGTGAGAAAAACAGGGTCAAGCGGATTTTATATAAGCACTGATTTACAAATATCTCAAAAAGTTGGACAATTCTTTGATGAGTACCTTGAATTAAAAAAATATTTGTAATCTGTTAAAGTTTAAGTTGAAAAATAAAATTAACTCGTTAATATAATTTTAAATACTCCTTTTGTGTATTCATTGCATGGTTTTTGTTTCTAGAAAAATAGTGTACCCATTTTTCTTGGTAGTTTTTTTTTTGTTCCTTTTTGGGATAATTTACATTTCAATTTTATCAAGTTCGTTATTGGTGAATGATCCTTCTGTTTCAATTGTTGGGGATAAAATAGTTCTAAAAATGCAGATTGAAAATCGATCCAATCATGAAATTAGCGGGATAAATGTTTTGGTAAAAAATGGGGTTATTGAAAGAGGATTTTTCATTAAAGGTTCAATTGAAAATTCTTCTCTTGCAGCAGGTGAAAAATATGATTTTGTTGCGGCAATTCCTCTTGGAGAGGGCTTGAATTATTCTATTGAACTAAAATCTTTGCTTAATAAATCAGTTTTCTTGAATTTTGAATTGGATAAATCAACAACTGATCCTGTAAAAGCAGAGGTTGCTTTGCCTTTGAAATTAATTGTTGGGCAAGAATATACTTATCCTGTTAAATTGTGCAATCAGTCAAATAATGATTTAAGTGAAGTTACTTGGGTTCCTAATGCGCAACCAGGCGACTTTAAAGAAACTTTTTATGAGCAAGTTATTAGTATTAAAAAATCCGGCTGCGAAACATTATATTCTACTTTGACGCCTAATAGAGTGGGTAGTTTAGGATTATCTTTCTTAATGAAGATTGGTTCAATTGAAAAGAGGACTGCAGTAGTGCTTGAAGTAGTTGATAAAAATAGTTAATTGTTGAATTATTTTGTGAGTGTGTAAAAAAATGGCAAATCAAGAATCAATTATTGATATTATTCAAAGAATGGTTCAGGAAGGTCAGCCTCAGGAAAAAATAATTCAGACTCTTCATGATCTTGGGGTCAATGATGAACAGGCAAAAAGATTATTGATGATTGCTGAAGCAGATACTTTCACGTTGTTAAAAAAAGAAATCAATTCAATGGTGAAAGAAGAGATTTTTTCCCAAAAAAAGGGCTTTGAAGATATAATTCACGCTGATATTAAATCAATTGAAGATGAAGAAAAATCTAATGTCACAGATCTTGCAAGAAATCAATTGAAGGGAGTTGAAGAGGATATAGTTGCTTCAACTAAATTATTTGAAGGCAGAGTAAATAAAGTAATTGATGAGTCCCAGCGATCTGTTTCACTTGTTAAAGTAGCACTTGATTCACTTAATTCAAGACTTGCTCAAATGGAACTTGATGTAGAGCAAATTAAAGTTCATAAATTCAGAAAAAAATCTATGTTTTTTTCTTATGCGACGCTTGCTCTTGGGGCAATAACTCTTCTTGTTTCAATAGGCTTGTTTTTGTTTAACTTTGCTTTGCTTGATATGGCTCAAATTGTCACTATTTGTATTCTAATTCTGGCAAGTGTTGTTTTAATGTTTGCTTCAATCATTGGATAAGTTCAAAAATCTTTTACTTTTTGAAAAATCAAGGGTTTTTAAAGAAAATTAGAAAATATAATGGTTAATGCCTTTTTTTGTATTTTTTAACAAAAAAACTCATTTTTATTAGTGTCCAATGCTTTTTAATTGTTTTTAATAGAGTTTTATTTATTAGCACAAGTGGGTTAACAATTTAGGGGATAGTGGGTAATATGGCTGCAAAATACGAAGAAAGTGAAGAAGTAGAAGAGAAAGATGATGACGAAACTGTTTCTTTGAAGCAAAATGAAGAAATTGATGCTGATGATGATTCTAGCGCTGAAGTTGAAGCTGATTTGGCCACTGATGATAAACTGCCCTTTCCTCGAGCAACAATAACTAAACTTGTGAGAAAAAGCGTTTCTAAGGGAAAGCAAATTAAAGGAACTGTTAAGGATGAAATGAATTTGTGGGTTAATACTCTAGTTGAAAAGATTGTAAAGAAAATGAATTCACAGCCCTACACTTTTGTTAATTATGATATGCTTAGAGATTCAGTTGCACCTTATGAAGATATGCAAGGAATAAACAAGCAAAGAGAAGCTTTGATTAAAAAAATTGAATTAATTAGGGTTGAATGTGACTCTGTAATAAATGCAGTTGACTCTGAAGCCAAGGCAAAAGCATTGTCTCTAAAACTTGATACTGAGGACTTGCCTTTTCCTAAAGCTACAATAACAAACAAAATTAGAAAACACTTGGGAAATGACAAAACAATTAAGGGTCCTGTAAAAAGAGGATTAAATATTTGGCTTGGAACAATGGTTGAAAGAGTAAGTAAAAAAATGGATTCATATCCTTACCCATACATTGACAGAAGTATGTTCAAAGAAGCAATTGAACCATATGAAGCTGTAAGCGAAATTGAACTTGAAAAAGAGCGAATCATTCAGCAAATGGAATCAATGAAAATTGCTTGTGATTTGTTGAAGATGGAAATTGAGAGAAAGTTCAAACTTTAATTCTTTTTCTTTCTTTTGATTTTTTTTAGAGAATTAATTTTAGTTCTCTAATTTTCTTATTTTAATTTTTTCTAAAGTGTTAAGTTTAATTTCTCTCTGATTTTTTTAGCAATTGCGCCGTTCGGATTAAAGAAGCACATTGCAAATAACTGTCCTAAGTTTTTTGTATGGTTTTCTTCTTTTATAGTTGATTTTTCAAAATCAATTATCACCGGAACAAAACTGTTTCTTTCTTTTTTCACAATAATATTCTTTCCGATCTGCAGTTGATTGTGGCTCAGATTGATTTTATCAAGCAAAAGTAATTGCCTGAATATTTCTTTAATCAAATCATATATTTGCGTAGGAGTTGCTTTGTCAAATTCCTCGCTCATTACAAAATCCAAGAATATTTCTCCTTCAATATATTCCCTTACAACAAAATTTTCTTCAAAATTAATTTCTTTAACAATTGGCCCCACTCCGACAGAATTTGCAAGAAGTAACATTCTTCCTTCTCTTTCTGCCAAATCTTTTCTTGGTGATTTTTCCCTAACTTCTTTAAGCAAAAATTTGTTTTTGCATTCATCTTCCACAATCCAGTTATATGAACTCCAGCCCTTGGCAATTTGGCTGATTTTTGTGTAATTCATAAGAAAACTAATATTTCTTTAGTTAATTAAATCAATCTTTTGTTTCTTTTCTTTGGTTTTTAGCCTCTTACAAATGTTTTTAATACTTTTTTTGACCCTATTAGTTATCAAGTAACTAATTTTGAGGTGGATTTAGTATGGCTGAAGCAAACGAACAACAAAATGCTTTCATGGGTGAAGGAACAAAGAGAACCCGAGGAAGAGATGCACAGAGAATGAATATTTTAATAGCTAGAGCGGTAGCTCAAGCGGTTAAATCAACTCTTGGACCAAAAGGAATGGACAAGATGATTGTTGATGAAATGGGTGAAGTTACTATCTCAAATGATGGTGCAACTATTTTAAGTGAAATGGCTATTGAGCACCCAATTGGAAAAATGATGGTTGATGTTGCTAAAACTCAGGACGAGGAAGTCGGAGATGGTACAACTACTGCAGTAATTTTGGCAGGAACTTTTTTAGAAAAAGCAGAAAAATTGCTTGACGATTCAATCCACCCGAGTATTATAATTAATGGGTATATGATGGCTGCAGCTAAGGCAAAAGAATTTTATGCCGAAACAGCTGACCCCGTAAAATTCGATGATAAAAAAAATCTAAGAATAATTGCACTAACTTCAATCACAGGAAAGAGTGCAGAATTTGCTGATTCATTAGCTGATTTGGTTGTTGATGCAGTAACTAGTGTTGCTGATGTTGATGGAACTAAAATGACAATTAATGAAGACAATATTAAACTTGAAAAGAAAACTGGTGGATCATTGAAAGACACTCAGTTGATTAGCGGGATAGTAATTGACAAAGAAATTGTTCATACTGGAATGCCTCGAAGCATAACTGGTGCAAAGATTGTTCTTCTTGATTTGGCTCTTGAAGTAAAAGAACCAGAAAGCGATGCAAAGATAGAAATTAGTACTCCTGAAGAATTGCAGGCATTCATTGATACTGAAGAAAAGCAGTTAAGAGACATGGTTGCAACTGTAAAAAAAGTTGGAGCAAACGTTGTAATAACTCAGAAAGGAATTGATGATTTAGCACAGCACTTCTTTGCAAAGGAAGGAATTATTGCTGTTAGAAGAGTAAAGAAATCTGACATGGATGCTTTAGCTCGAGCAACTGGTGCAACAATAATTACAAGCATCAAAGAATTATCTTCAAAAGATTTAGGATTTGCTGGAAAAGTTCTTGAGAAAAGAGTTTCCGGAGATGCAATGGTTTTCGTTGAGCAATGCAAAAACCCTAAGAGTGTTTCAATTTTAATCAGAGGCGGAACACAGCACGTTGTTGATGAATCAGAAAGAGCTTTAATCGATGCAATTGGTTCAGTTTCAAGCGCAATAGAAATGGGCAAAGTTTTAGTTGGTGCAGGTTCTTGTGAATCGGAAGTAGCAATGAAACTAAGAGGATATGCTCAGACTGTTGGTGGAAGAGAACAATTAGCAATTGAAGCATTTGCTGAAAGTTTGGAAGTAATTCCAAGAACTCTAGCAGAAACTGCAGGGATGGATCCAATTGATGCACTTGTAACTCTAAGAAGTGCACACTCAAAGAAAGATGGTAAGTACTTCGGAGTAAATGTTTACAAAGGAAGAATTGAAGACATGAAGAATGCAAAGTGCTTAGAACCACTTCAGGTAAAAACACAGGCAATTGATTCTGCAAGCGAAGTAGCAGAAATGATTCTAAGAATTGATGACATAATTTTAGGTTCATCAAAGAGCAGAATGCCTCAAGGAATGCCAGGCGGAATGGGCGGACAAGGAATGGAAATGTAAATAATTTAGAATCTAGTTTTATGAATTGAGAAACTAAAAAAAGTTTCTCTTTTCTCTATTTTTTTTAGTAAATATTCAATTTTTATTGTGACCATAATCTTTTTATTCTCTTTATTTACTTTAGTTGCATGGTTAAAGCAAAATTATTTATTCTTACTGGCCCCTCAGGAGCAGGCAAATCAACTATCGCTGAAGAAGTTCTAAAAAAAGAAAAAAATTTAACAAAAGTAATTACTTGTACTACTCGTGCTGCAAGAACTGGGGAAAAAGATGGAGTGGATTATAGATTTTTTACTAAGGAAGAGTTTGAAAAATTTATTAGAAAAGATATGCTTCTAGAAAGAGCAACGGTGTATGATAATTATTATGGTTCGCTTCGTGATGATGTTGAAAAAATAATGGAATCTGGAAAGAGTGTTTTGTTTGTAGTTGATGTTCAAGGTGCGATGACAATCAAAGCAAAATTCAGAGGTGCAGTTGATATTTTCATTAAAACTCCCTCGCCTGATGATTTAAGAAAAAGACTTGAAAAGAGAAAAAAAGATTCAAAGGATGTAATTGCACGAAGGCTTCAGACAGCACGTGATGAATTAGCTCTAGAAAGTGAATTTACTTATGTTGTTGTAAATGATGATTTAAAAGTTGCAATTGGTGAAGTAAGAAAGATAATTGATGCCTCTATAAATAAGTGAATCAAACTTCTTTCTTTTTACTATCCAAAACTAATATTTTTAAAGTCATTTAGACGGTAGTTTAGTAATAGAAAAGTGTTTTTTATGGATGCAAATTTGTCAGGATTTGGGTGGTTGGCCATACAATACTCTAAACTTTATTTCTAGTTTTTTCTTCTCTAAAAGCACATTTTTAATCTTTCTTTTTAGTACTTATTTAATCAACGGAGGAACTTTGGGCGATTAGCTCAGCCTGGTTGGAGCATTCGTCTTATACACGAGAGGTCAGCGGTTCAAATCCGCTATCGCCCACTTCCAAAGTTAAAAAATTGTTGATGAATTGAAAGGGAATAATATGTCAAGACGTGAAACAGAAAAAAAGATTACTGAATTCTGGAACAAAGAAAACTTTTTTGTTCGCTCAGTACAAGAACGCCCTAGCAATAAAGAATACGTTTTCTATGATGGTCCTCCGTTTGCAACTGGAGTTCCTCACCACGGTCACATTTTAGGCTTAACAAGTAAAGATGTTTTTCCAAGATACTGGACAATGAAGGGTTCTCGAGTTGAAAGAAAATGGGGCTGGGACTGTCACGGACTTCCAATTGAAAATATTGCTGAAAAAGAACTTGGAATAAAACAAAAAAATGAAATTGAAGCAATGGGTGTAACAAAGTTCAATGATTTTTGTAGATCAAAAGTTTTTTACTTTGCAAATGAATGGAAAAAAACTGTAGAAACAATGGGGAAATGGATTGACTTTGATGATTCATATAAGACACTTGATCAAACTTATATGGAATCAATTTGGTGGATATTTCAAAAATTATATAATGAAGGTTATATTTATGAAGGGAAAAAAGTTTTAATGTACTGTCCAAGATGCCAAACTCCTTTAGCAAATTCAGAAATACAAATGGATAATTCATATAAAGATGTAACAGAAAAAACTGCTACAGTTGGATTCAAAATTAAAAACAGGGAAAATGAATATTTACTTGCATGGACTACAACTCCTTGGACTTTAATTGGTAACGTAGCGCTTGCAATTAATCCAAAATTAACTTATTCTTTAGTTGATGTTTTTGGAAAAAAATATATTTTAGCAAAAGATTTGGTTGAAAAAAATTTCAAACACTTTGAATTATTAAAAGAAATAAAAGGTAGTGAACTTTTAGGTTTAGAATATGAGCCGCTGTATGAAGTTCCAACTGATGGGAAGAAAGGTTATTATGTTGTTGATGGTGCGGATGGAGTAACAAGCGAAGAAGGAACTGGTATAGTTCATATGGCAATTTATGGTGAATTTGATTATCAAATAATTAGAAAATTAGATTTGCCAATAGTTCAGCATGTTGGAAAAGATGGTTCATTAATTTTGGGTCCAAAAGAATGGCTTGGTAAATGGTTCAAAAAAGTTGACAAAGAAGTAATTGATGATTTAACAACAAGAGGATTACTTACAGAAGCAAAAGAATACACTCACTCATACCCTTTCTGTTACAGATGCGAAACTCCTTTAATTTACAATGCAGTTGATTCTTGGTTTGTAGATATACAAAAAATAAAACCAAAGTTAATTGAAAGAGCAAATGAAATTAATTGGTATCCTGATAATATCAAGGAAGGAAGATTTAAGTATATTTTGGAAACTGCTCCGGACTGGAGTATTTCAAGAAACCGTTTTTGGGCTACAGCAATTCCTGTTTGGAAGTGCGAGTGCGGTAAAATAAAAGTAATTGGAAGCATAAAAGAACTGCAGGAAAATGCTGTTGAAAAAGTTTCTAGTGACGTTGATTTGCATAAGCATATAGTTGATCAAATACACCTAAAGTGTGACTGCGGTAAAACTATGACAAGAATTCCTGAAGTATTAGACTGCTGGTTTGAATCAGGAAGCATGCCTTTTGCTTCAAAGCATTATCCTTTTGAAAATAAAGAATGGCTGTTGAATAATTATCCAGCTGATTTTATTTCTGAATATATTGCACAAGTTAGAGCTTGGTTCTACTACATGCACGTAATTGGAGTTCTTTTGATGGGCAAAGCTCCGTTCAAAAATGTTGTAGTTTCAGGAACAATTTTAGCAGCAGATGGCTCAAAGATGTCAAAATCAAAAAAGAATTACACCGATCCAAATTTATTGTTTGATACTTACGGTGCAGATGCAATGCGTTTTTACTTAATGTCTTCGCAGTTAATGAGGGCACAGGATTTGAATTTCTTGGATGACAATGTAAAAGAAGTTCACAAAAAATTAATGATGATACTTTCAAACGTAAAAAACTTTTACGAATTGTTTGCAGCTCAGAATGATATTTTGAATGACACTTCTTCAAAAGATATTCTTGACAAGTGGATGATAAGCAGAACAGAACAATTGATTAAAGAATCAACTCACAACATGGATGATTACAATACTCTTGCAGTGTGCAAGGATGTTTTGGAATACGTTGATGAACTTTCGACTTGGTTTGTTCGAAGAAGCAGGGATAGATTCAAGAGTGATAATATTGAAGAAAAAACAAATGCAATTCATACTTTAGCTTTTGCACTTGATTCATTATCAAAAGTAATTGCCCCGATTACTCCATTCATTGCAGAAGAAATTTACCAATCCTTGAGAAAAACAAATTATACAAAAAATATTTCAGTTCACTTAGAAGAGTGGCCAAAGCACAATGACTCTTTGATTGATGAAAAATTGCACGAAGAAATGAAGAAAGTCAGAGAAATAATTTCAGTTGCACTTGAAGAGAGAAATAAAGCGGGTATTGCGGTTCGTCAACCCTTAAAGAAAGTAATAGTTAGCAATGCTCACATTGACAAAAAGTTTTTTGACATAGTTCTTGATGAACTGAATGTAAAAGAAGTTGAACTTATTGAAGGGGAATTTAGTGTGAAACTTGACACTCACTTAACAAAGGAATTATTGCTTGAGGGTGCAGCAAGAGATTTGATGAGAAAATTAAATGAATCAAGAAAAGAACTGGGTCTTACAATACAAGATGCAGTTGTGTTAAATGTTTTTACAGAAAGTGCAATGCTAAAAGAAATGATTGATGCATTCTCAATTGATTTGAAAAAATCTGCACAGTTGAGGGAAATTAAATTTAATTCTAATTTAACTGCTCCAAAAGAAGTAGTAATACAAAAAGAGAAATTATTGCTTGAATTAACTAAGTAAATAATTTTAATAAGTCTTTTAGTTTATTTGAATCCTATTTTTTTAATTAGTCGAGCGGGAAATCTGCATCTTTTAAGATGCGGATGAAAGCGAG
>JAVHOV010000016.1:0-44405 GCA_036170245.1 archaeon
GTAGCTAATTGTGCTACTTTTGCTGCAATATTTCCAGCCCAAACAACATCTGATGCGTGACCCATTGAGCCAACTACGATATCAACAACTGGTGTTCCAGTTGAGTCTATTACATTACTTTTTTGTAGAGTATCAACATTACTGAATACTCCTGCCATAACAGCTGGAGCTAATGCAGATCCTACTAATGCTGCGCCTAATCCTAAGGCAGCGATTCTCTTTATATTTAATCCTTTCATCGATTTCACCTCAAACGAAAAATAATCCTTTTGAACCTAAACTAAATCTAACCTACAAAAACCTAAAACGAGGTACTGTAAGTAAGGCTAGTAAGGCCAATCGGCATGACTAACACTTGCTTCTTTGGCTTTAAAAAGGTTTGGGAAAGAGAAACGAAGGGCCCATCGTCAAAGCGACCCACCAAGGGGATTTTTACGTTTGCGAGAGAAAATGAATACGTCAATTGTCACGAACACTATTTTTGTACTAATAAATCAAAGGATAGGATAAACCAGCTAAATAACTAATTATAATGAGTTAAAACAAAGAATTGACAATAATTTAGAATATTTTTTTGTGAAGAAAAATAATTACGTTAATTGTCATTAAAAGAAAAAAATGTTAAAATATAAATAATTCATTTAAGATTTTTTCAAACTCTTCTTTTGATAAACCAATATCTTTTTTTAGAATCTTATTCAATAATCCAACTCCAATTGGTTCTGACCCATGAATAGGAATAGTTGTTTTTCTCCCATCTGAATGAATAAACCTGTGGTGGCTACCGTTTGAACGCACATCTTCAAAGCCCAAATTAGTTAGAACTTTTATTAAATCTTTAGGTTTAATATTTTTAAGCATTTAACTCAACCATTTGAACGCCTACAAACTTATTCTTTGACTGGTTTGTGTCTTGTTCACAAAGAGCAATAACTTCTTTTACTCTTTTAATCAATTCATCCATAGATTTTGCTTGTGTGTGGCAACCCTCAAGTTCAGGAACATCAGCAACCAAAAAGCCATCAATGTCTTGCTCTATAATTACACTATATTGTTTACCCATAATAATACCTAGATTAGATATAATTAAAACAACATAAAAAGTTATCTAAATAGAACTAAAGTTTTGTGAAGAAAAATAATTACGTTAATTGTCATGAGAATTAATTTTTTTTATAACAATAAATTTTATTGTATTTGTCATGATCCATTATATTTAAAACAAAAGCAATTATTTCAATCTCAGTACCATTATTTTTTAATGTATAATCCATTCTCCAAAAATTTGACAACTTGACATGAAAAAGGTTTGTGACACCATATTCTTTTGAATATTCATTAGGGATGAGTTCTTTTCCAACAGGATCCCCATAATGAGGATTAATTTTAATTAACTCCACTTTATTCTTTATTGATTTAAGAATAGAACTATTTATTTTTGAATCAGAAGCATATTCATTTAATTTCTTAAAAGCAAGTTCTGCTTCTTCGGACAAAATTACTCTAACTTTTTTCATAATTCAAAACCTTTTGAAATTGCTTTTTCTAATTTAGAATTATTATTTTCCACCCAAGTAATCCCTTTTAATGAGAAAACAATTTTGTTACTATCTTCAAGATAACCCAAAATTATTTTGAGAGTATTATGATTAACCTGTTTTGGAAGAGCTCTTTTTAAATCAGCGACAGTAAATACACTTGATGGAATTGACTTCATTGTTTGTTCCACCATTAGAACTGTATTTAGCGTGGGTGAAGAACATTCTTTCTCTTGAGTTTTAACAAACATACAAAACACCGATTAATTAATACCAAATTGTTATCAGTTAGTAAATATAAAGGTTTGGGTAAAGCAAAGCTGATAAATGAGTCTTATTAGTAAAGAATTCTTTTAATCGTAAAGTTCTTTTGTGAATTTGTTAAGCTCTTCTTTATTCAAGTGCTTTAGCATAAAGTCAGCATATTTTTGGAATATTCCTGACAACTGAACCAAACCATCCTGGAACTCTGCCTGAGTAATTTCTATCTTATCTGGCTTTATTACTTCTATTGAAGTAGGGCCATAGTAGAACAAGAACAACATCAAAGTCGAAAAGTCCTTGACAGTCAAAGTTACTTCAATGAATGAAGAGTACATTTCATCCTCTTCAACTATTTCTGCAGGAACTATATTGTAGATAGTAAAATTCTTTTCAGATTTAATTGCAGCAATTATTTTTTCCAAGTGCTTTGCAAGCAAATTCTTTTCAATTGCTTTCAATTCAATTATGGCGCTGACTTTTATCTTAAACGAATCAGCTTCAGAAATCTTTTTTCTTTTCTGCAATTCATCAATAATATCCTGTCTCAATCTATACTTTGTAGGATAACCTTCTTTTAGAACTAAACCAAGTTTTAGCATCTGTTTTAATTCAAGAGAAAGTTTGTCATAAGGCAAGTTTAATTGTTTATGCAAGTCTTCTTCAGTCTTTGGATCTGAAAGCAACAAAAGAGCAATCTTTTTTTGTTCGTCACTAAATCCACTCATAAAAATCAATCAATAATATAGAAGCAAGCTACTCTTGGGTTTAAAAAAGTAATTTTAGAAGCAAAATTCGGGAATTTAAAAGAAAAGTAATAAAAAGAACCAACGCACTAGTACTATTGACGATTATGAATTTCATTTTACTTGATATATTTAATGAATTTGCAAAAGGAATGAGTTTTACTCTCCCTGATGCAGCATCAACTGCAACTAACCTTGTAGCTAACCCAACTATATTAGTAATAGGAATAATTCTGATTATTGCAACCATATTTATTTTGTTTTTCTTAAAAAAAGTAATAACCAATAGTATTCTTGGAGCAGTAATTTGGGGAATCAGCATTTACTTTTTTCACATTGAGTTACCCTTGATTCCAAGTTTTGTTATTTCAGTAATCATTGGGCCCGCAGGAATTGGAACAATGTTGCTTCTAAAGTTTTTTGGCCTACTGGTGTAAAAAAATGGCAATAATTAGCAGACTAAGGAAAGCAACTACTAATCTTAAAACAAATTCTAAATTATCTAAAGAAGTATTGAAACTAATTTGGAAAAATAGGAATGCAAAAAAACTTCCAAAAGAAGGTTCATTTGAATCTGTGATTTTAAGAAGACAATTAAAGGAAAGTACTATGGCAAAACCCATAAAAAATGCTTTAAGAAAAGGACTCACAAGAGTAATTCACAAACACTTACAAAGCGGAAAAATGTGGGTTGATTTTAGAAAAGATATTAAAGCAATAGAAACTAAAAGAGGAAAAAAGGTTGAGGAAGAAGAACTTGAAACATTATGGAACAAGTGGAATACTGACCACGCAAATTGCTAAATTAAATTATAACAAAAACTATTTTTTAATTAAATTTTCTAAAGAATTTTTATCATTATCTAACTCTTCACCAAACAGAGCATAATTACTCCACTCATTATTGCTAAAGATAAAAAAATCATTATCAGTAATTAAAGTGTTAATGAAGGAGGAGTGAACAGAATCATTTGAAACCAAAAAGATGCCTGAGTCATTTCCAACAAATCCTAAATATCCTCCTGTCTGAGGTTCAATTAATTCTGCAGAATTCAAAACAGAAATATCCTCTGAAGAAACAATCTTTTTATTTGCAAAAGCTAAAACACAATGTCCATTAACTTGACCCGTATTAGGATCAAAAATTGATCCGCATACAATAACAGGAAAAACATTATTTTTATCCAAATATTTCTGTGTTGCATTCTCCAAGTACCAAGTGTTGTCAAAGTTAGACCAAAATCGGCTCCCTTTTTTTTCTACCCACGCAAATAAAGTCGGTTTTTTTCCATTGCACGATTCAATCAGTGAATTATATTCAGCTTTGAAAAAAAGGGAAAAATCTTCGCAATCTCCCCCCTTATTCTTTATGAATTCAGAAATTGTCTGAAGCTTATCAGAAACATTTGAAGTAATTAAATCATCTTTATATTTGTAATTAATAAACTCAGAATTAACCAAGTGAAAACACCCCAAATTAATCTGACAAACTTTACTGGTTTCTTTTTTGCAACTTGATTTCAAATTCAAAAGAATGTTTTCATGATTTCCCAAAACAGAATTTGAACTAAACCAATCAAGGGAAGATTGAATTTCTATTTGATAATCATTAATTTTTGAAATTGTGCTGTCAACCTCATCCTTCAAATTAGAATATGAATATTCTAAAGCATTGTTCTTTGATGAAAGGGAATTATATTCACCATTCAATTTATTTAAAGCAGAATTCAAATCAGAATTTTCTTTATTGAGAGAAAAAATAATTGAATTCAATGAAGAAACTTTTGAGTCATACCCTGCCACAAAAGCAGAATACTCTTTTTTCAGATTCTCAGAAGAAATATTTGAAAAAACCAATAATCCAATACACACAACTAATAGCACTACTAAAATCAATATTGCCCAAATATATTTTGTGGAAGATGTTTTATCAAAAAAGAAGGGCTTTTGTTTGCTAACACTATTTTTATGCATGAAAAAATAAGAGACTAACTCCCTTTAATACTTTATTCAACTACAAAATAATTGTGGAACTAAACGAAAGCTTTAAACTTGCACAAGTCAGAAATGAACTACTTGATCATGCAAAAAAACACGCTCTTTACAAAAACGTTTTGGATACAAAAGGACATATTGTTTTTGGAAGAGGAGACGATGAATCAAAAATACTTTTTATTGGAGAAGCTCCTGGTTTTACTGAAAATGAAATAGGAAAACCTTTTGTGGGAAGAAGCGGAAAACTCCTTGAAGAATGGGTTAAGGAACTAAACATAAACCAAAAATATGCAATAATGAATGTTGTCCCAATGATTCCATTAAGTGAGGACAAAAAAATAAGACCCCCTACTCCCGAAGAAATAAACTACTTTTTGCCATACACAATGAAAATGGTTAATACAATCAATCCAAAAGTTATAGTACTTTTAGGAAAAAGCGCAGCAAGAGCATTTGGGAAAGAAGAAATGAAAGTAGGGCAAACTACTGAATATGAAGGGAAAAAAATGTTTTTCATTTACCATCCTGCATACTATCTTCGAAATGGCAGAAAAGGGCTTGAAGATTTGACTAACTTAAAAAAACTATTAACCCAAGAAGAAGACAAAAACAAACAGAGCTCAATAAAAAACTTTTTTTAAAAAATAAAAAAGCAAAAAAAATATTTAAAAAAATAATAGAAAGGGTTACCTTACATAAGAAAGGCAACCATCAACTTTTTCTTCAACATCTTGCTGTTCATGAAGATTTGTTGTTAATTCTTTGAATGCTTTTTCAATTGACTTAGCATCCTTTTCAATGCTCTTCATTTTCAGCTTCAAATTGAATCTCTTTGAAACAAGTTCAATTACTTGCTTTGCTGAACCTTGATCCCCATAAACTAACTGAGGATTAGTTTCACCCATTAAGCAAGCACCCTTTATTCCGTGCAACTTCCCAATACCAATTAACAATCCCGCAGCACCAGAAATCAATCCTTCTTTCTTGTCTTCCTTTGCTCCAAACTTCTTCCAAATATTAACTATCTCATCATCAGTTCCTGCAACAATTACTTCAGGTTTTTTATTCAATCTGTTGTCCCCTACATTTAACCCTGCTAGAGTTATACTTTCAGTAACTCCAACGCTTTTGAAAAAAGAAATTAAAGTCTCGGCAAATTCATAATGCTCATGAGATGAACCAACTTTAAAATCAAGAGTAGGCTGAACGGGTCCAGAAAGAATCAAGAAATCCTTTCCTTTAAAATTGAAGTAAAATATTTCATCCTTAATCAAAAATATTTTTGAATCTTTTGTGTGAATGCTTGGAGGAAAAGAATCTGACAAAATTTCTGCAATCTTTTCAGTCTTTAATTGCTTAAGCAAATAATCAACAGCTATTTTTCCAACTAGACCAATTCCTGGCAGACCGACTAAAAGTGTTGCATCCTTAAGCTGAACTTTTTTTGTGACTAATATTCTTGTAGGCATAGCAGAATATTATAAGAAAAGGAATATAAAGCTGAATGAGAAAGAAGAACAGAGACGAAATTAGCACAATTATTTCTTTTCATCTCTTGTGAATTCGAAAGAAACGCCTGCTTTCTTTGAACTCTTTTCAGCAGATTCAACTAACTTAGTAAGAGTTTTGTCTGCTTCCTTAAAAGTCAAGCCAGAACAAGAAATATTAAAAGTTCCTCCACCAGCGTAAGAAACAATACAAGTTTTAGTTGCTTCAAAATCAGCCAAAATACTTTTGATTGTTGCAAGTCCGCCAGCAGCAAGACAAGAAAGTTTTGCTTTTCCAGAAATTTCTTTCTTTGAAACAACAATATTATCTTTGATTAATTGTTTAACAGGCAGAACCCATTCTTTTGCAACTTCACTTGAAAAATCATAACCCAAAGCAATTTTTTCAAACGCTTCATATAATGAACCGTGAACTTGAGTTAAGGGATCAGCAACTGCAGCCCAAACTTCAGCAAATGGTTTATTTGTTGACTTTGAAAGAATTTCAATTAATTTTTCTTCTCTATTTATCTGCTTGAATTGAGTCAGAACCTGTCTCTCTCTCATTGGATTAACTCCGGCAAAAGCCAAGTCAATCTGTTTTTTTACTAAATCAACGTTAAGTACTTTTGCAACTCTAACCTGATTCATTTTGACAAAATTTCTAATATTTTTAACCCAAGAAGAAGAAACATTACTGATATGGATAAACCCTCTAGCATTTTTGTATTCTAAAAGCTCAACAAAAACACCATAGTCAAGGATTTGAATTACCTTTACTACAACAAAATCGTCTCTATTTGGGAATTCCATAAGAAAAACTCTATTAAAAACACTTAAAAAACTCCCTTTGAGGAAAAAAATAAACTATTGTCTTTCTTGGGCAATTTTTCTTGTAATAAATAATTTAGCAACTTTAATAGGGAGCTCTACTTCTTGACCTTCTACATACGGGCCGTATTCTTTCATATCAGTCCCTACAAAAGTAGGAACATTCTGAAGTATTGTTAACTTAGTTAAATCAGTTGAAACTTTCTCATTTTCTCCAAAAAGAGAAGTAAATATTTCTCTGTGTTCAGAAAGAACTTTAAAAATTTTCTTGAAAGTTTCTTTCTCTTCAGTAGCCATGTTACTGTCTTCATACTCATCAGTATGAGCAGAAATTAATGCTTTGTTCAAAATCTTTTTTTCACGCATTTGGAAAATATCATCAACTATCCTTTTCAAATTAGAAAACTCTCTTGCATCAGAAGAAGAAAAATTCTTTAAAGATGCTAAGTATTTTTTTTTCTCTTCTTCAACAAAAGTTTTTAGAGAATCTATAAAATCATCATCAACTTCAACTAACTTTGAAGTGTTCTTTTCAAGTCTGTGAATTCTTCTTAGCTCATCATAATCAAGACGCATACACAAAACCAAAGTAACTTAGGTAACAAATCAATTAAAAAGAATACTAACCCCAAAAAAAGGAATAAAATCAGTCTTTTGAAAGAACTGCACAACCCTTTCCAAGCAAATAAACTGCAACAAAAAGAGGAAGCTCTATATTTACATTATCATAAGGCCCAAAACTCTCGCCTTTAAGAGAAAACTTTGGAGTTTTATCAATGTGAAGTTTAACCATTTCATCAGAACCAAAAACTATTGGATCTACAAAAGGATCAAACTTTTTTAATTCATCAATAGAAAGAGTTTTTGCAACAAACCCTGTCTGGCCATGAAGGGTTTGAGGCACTCTTATAATTTTGTGCAAATCAACACTAGTCTGACGGTCAATTGGACTCATTTGCTTTGACACAACATAATCCAAAATATTTTTCCACAAATCAGACCTCTTCTTTCCGTCAATTGGAAACAATAAACCCTTGTCCAAAGAATCAAAGATTGTTTGTTTTTCAAGCAAAATATTCTTTGTTTTCTTTTCTGAAAACTTAATTACATTTGAAACTGTTTTGGCGTCAGAATTAAATAAATCCCTAATTCCAGTCAAAATTCTTCTGCTCCAAAGTCCTTTTACATTTGGTTTTGGACAAGAAAGAGAATCAAAGTAAAATCCTAAATTAACATAATCAATTCCAAACCCGGTCAAATAATCAACAAGCTCAATTCTTGATTTTTTATTCAACGACTGGATTGATTCACTCCTTAAGTGAACATGATACCCTGCTTTTCCTGAAAAATTAATTGAAACATCTTTACCGGAAAAACCAAAATCATTTTCTAAAAAATCAAGCAGGCGAAACACTTGTACCTTTGCTTCTTCTAAATGCTCATGCAAAAACCACTGAACTCCATTAATTTCTTCAATAGCAATCCCGAGTTCATCAGCATCAAATTCATAAATTAAATCAGCTTTAATCCACTCTTTTGATTGCATGGGAGTTCTTGAAGGAAATTTGTAATAGGAATTAGAATAAGAAAAAAACAAAGGAGATTCATTACGCAAAAAGTCATTCATTTCTTTTGCATTGAAAAAAGAAAGATTTCTATTTGCAATTTTTCTTTTAAATATCCCAAAACCAAATTCACGCATTTCTAAACTTGGAACTGAATCAATGAAATTATTTTTGTAAAACTCGGCAAACTTCTTTTTTAAAAATTCTGCTTCAGGGGAAACTTCTGTAGGGTACATTAATTCACTTCCTTTGGATTCGAACTTGAATTTTTTATTCTGTTATTGATTCTTAATTTTGCCAAATAATATTGCATAGGGTGCTTGTAGTTACAAACTTTATTGCACTCAGGCACCTTAAGCCCGTTTTCTGCAAGTTTTTTACATCCAGGCGCAGATATTTCTTTTTCATAAATCCTTGAAATATGATACTCTGCAATGGCTTTCTTAAAATCCGGGCTCTTTGAATAAAGGGAAATAAGTTCAGTTTTACTCATCCCTAATTGATACAAAAATGAAGCAAGGGCTAAACGAGCACTGTAGGATAATTTTTTCCCACTCAACTGGTCAGTGTACAACGCATGCATACACGGAGGGAAAAAATTTGGTTCAATCTTTCCGACCAATTTCAAATCAAAAGACTTCTTTTCCATCACCACAAGCTGCGAATCAATGCTTCTTGCAAGAGTAAGAATGTTTTTTGGAATACTTTTTTCAGGGATTGGAAGGGAGTTGAAAACCTTAGCATAAGCTTTTTCTGCCAAAAATCTTGCAAAATCATTTGAGTTAAGCAAAATTTTTCCGTTATACACCTGCTTATTCACAACTTTGCTTTCATTATCCACAAAAAATATCTGCAAGTAATCAAGCAAATCAACTTCCACAAAACCCTTTTCTTCAGAAACTTTGTATTTCAATTTAAAATCATCCGCAAGATCAATACACAAGTCAAAAGTAAAATCAGCTTCAACTAAATTGTTAAAAGTGTTCTTGAAAACAAACATAGAAAATTTTTCAATCATATTGCTTGTCTTCATTGCAGAAACAAACATTTTTGAAATAGGAAAAGCAATTACTTCAAGCTCTAAAACTTCATTAGTTGGATTTTGCGAATCAAAAACATAAGGAGTGTTTGAGAAAGCTCTTGAAACCATTAAAGCGGCTTTTTTAACAGCAGTTTCAGAAACATCATCAACTGAAATATTCATTTCTTTTAGTATATCACGGGCACGCTCTGTAAAAGGAAACTTCTGTGCAAAAAAGAGCTTATCCATACCAAAACAATTGGGTAAAAAGCCTTAAAATAAAATCGAAAATACCCTAAAAAAAGAAACTACCTTAAAAATCAAAGAATCATATGAGCCAAATAAAAAACCATTTTGCTGGGACCGATTGAGTAAGTTACACGCATTGCAGAATCGTTTTTTAATTCAATCAAAATCTGCTTTTCATTAGGAGCCTGCTTAATTATGCTTTGAAAAAAATTAAGCGAAAATTTTGCAGTAACATCCACTTTTGAAGTAATATTTGAAACCTTGCTCGCTTCAGCATCCATTACTCCGCTTGAACCTTTTGCTTCAACAAAAAACTTTCCATTTGCAACTTTAAGAACAATGCTTGAACCAAAAAGAGAAGCATCTTTGAGAACTTCTTTCAATGAAGAAGCATTAATGTCAATTTTTGCCTCATAAGTAATATCAGGAGTTTTTGCTTCGTCGCCTGAAACATCAATCAAAGGAAGACGAAAGTTTCTTCGCATATCAGAATCAAAACTGATTTTCATTTCAGCATCAGAAATATCTAAAAGAAGTTTATCATTAGCTAAAGATCTCTGCAAAATCTTGTTGAGTTCAACCAAATCAACTCCAACAAAATTCGGTTCAATATTGTACTTGTCAAAAAACTTTTTGTCAACAAAAAAATCAACTAAAACAACTTGGGATGGATCAATTGCCTTAAACCCAACACCTTTATCAGAAAACCTAAAATTTCCTTCAGGAACAAATGCAGAAATGGATTCTACTGCGCTTCTAAAAAAATCTGACTGTTTTAGTTCAATCATTTTAGTTACCTTACATGAGAACAATAGAGAAGTATTTAAGAATTGCTTTAGGGGGGTTAAAATTAAACCCCCAAAACCCCTAACCTAAATTAATCATAAAATAAGTGCAATTAACAAACAACCTAATTTAGCTGTTTTGGTTTTGATTCTCTTTTCAACGCCAATTGGGACGCAAGTCTTGCAGCAAGAGAAAGTTGATAGTGTTTTGCCGCAACAGTTGATCCTATTCTGCCCAAATTACTACTAGCAATCTCTTTGGATAGCTCTCTTTCAACTTGGGAGTATACTTTAAGTGCTTTAGATCCATGAATAATAACCTCTGAACCAACTTCATAAGAATCACGTAACTTTTTCATAGAAGAATCCTTCTCTGCTAATCTATTAAGTAAATCTAAAGATTCAAATGTATCAAGAGTTATTCCTTTTTTTGAAAAAACTTCAGCAACTTGTTTTATTTGCTTAACAGCCTTAGATCGCATATGTCTTCTTGATCTTACATGCGCGTTAAAGCTAATTCTTTTTTTTAAACTAACTGCTCTTTTAATAAGACTCAAATAAACACCAAAATAAATACAGACAAAAGAAATAAAAAAAGAGGGTTAGCCCCTAAATAAAATCAAAAACGCTTTTTTTTAGAAAAATTAAGCATTCTCTATTCTTGGAGCTAAAAAGTAATTAACCCTAGCATCTCCAATTGAGTAAGAAACTCTTACAGGAGCGCTTGACTTTAGTGACATACTAACCTTAGTGTCGCTTGATGCAGCTTTTAGCATGTCCTGCAAGTAATCAAGTGGAAACATACTTCTGCATTCTTTTTTTACCCTTAGTTCTGGCAAAGAATCCTTATTCTGCTTTACTTCTTCATTTAAATTTCCTTTAGAAGAAGTTGCTTTAACAAAAAACTTTTCTTCACTGCACCCCAAAACTACATGACTGCTAATTAGTGCAGCATCTTTGAAAGCATTCTGCAAAAATGAAGCTACAATAATCATTTCAGAATCAAATTCAATTCTAGGGTTAGGAACTTCACTAGTTGAAATATCAATTAGAGGAACCTGAAAAGACCTTTCTGCATGACCCCTAAAAGTGACTGCTAAGAAAGCTTTCTTTTCATCAAGAGACAATACTAATTCATCCCCACTTTGGGCTCTTGACAACACTTGATTTAAATAATCTAAATCCAAACCTAATCTAGTATCAGTAACATCAAATTTTTCAAATGATTTTGCAGGAAGAGAAAAATCAACCATTGAAATTTGTGAAGGGTCAGTTGCTTTAAGTTCAATTCCATTTGCCGAAACAACTAGTTCAGCTTCATCAATTAAAACAGCAATAGCTTCCATACTTTTCTTAAAAACGTCAGCACTCTTCAAAACTAGTTCCATTTTATTTCACGACCCTTTAGTAATAATAGAAGAGAGTTCATTAGATTTAAAAACCGAACTTTACTAAAAAACTTGTGACAATTAATTAGCCTTAATTTTCTTATAATCAATAATCTTTCCGCTAGAATCAAGAGAAAGAAGGATTTTGACTTGGGCAATTTCAATTAACGCAGTAAGCTTGCTGTTGTTTGAATTAAATTCAAGAATATTAACCTTTGAACCCAACTGAGACTCAATTTTAGGTTTAAACTTCTTAACTAAAAGAGTCTTAAGAGAAGAATCTGTTTTTTCAAAATCAATACCCTTGATAGTAGATTTTGTTAACTCGGCTTTTTCCTTTGAAAAAACTGAATTCGATTTTTTTAATTGCTCAATTTTATTAAAAATACTGCTAGCCTTTTTCTCTTCCTCAGTTTTTTTGTTTGAAAAAAATAAAAAAGCAAGGCAAGCAATAATTGCAACCATTGCAAAGCCAATAACCATCAAAGAAACTTGGACCAAAAAATCAGTTGTAATTTCCATGCAAATACTAGGAGGAAGAGGAATAAAAACCTTTTTACTAAAAATAAAAAATCAGCAAATTCCTCTAAAATCAGCGGGCAACTTTCCTTTGAATATTAATGAAGACAAATCATCAACCAGCCACAATTTTATACACCCTACAAAAGGAATTTTGAAAAATGCTTTTCCTTCAAGAGAACTAACTGGAATTGCATAAAAAGAAATACACCCTTTTTGAGAAATATTAAATTCGGGTTTAATGATTCCACAATCTTCATCAAAAGTTGGATTAGTCAAAGAATTATCCCCTTTTGTCAAAATAAAGTTGCCGTCCTTTGTTACTAATTTTGCAATTGAGCGGTGAATTATGGGAATTCCGTTTGTAACAGAATTAGGATTAACTGCAGGGTAAACTATTACAATTCCATCATGGTTTGGGATAACTTCTTTAATACAATTACCATCACAAGCAAAAACTATTTTTTCAAGCTTGAGTAATGAAGGATTGGAGTAAATGGGGGTAGCATAATTAATTGTTGCAACTCCATTAACGTTAATTGAACTAGGCAAAATAACTTCAGGACCAAAATTATCACTCTGATTAATTCCGCTAAGAGCCATTACATCTCCTCTAAAAAAAGTCGGCTCCATGGATGCTGAATATACAATAACTAATGGGGAAGATGAACCAAACAAAAACCCTAGGATGAGATACGCTAAAAAAGCAAATAAAAATGCAAACAAAACATTTACCAAAAATTCAGCAATTTCAGAATTATTAGAAACTTTTTTTACTAAAGGCATTACCCACAAATCCACATAAGTAAAGGGATCCAAAAATGAAAGAAAACCCAATCTTTTTTTCAAAGAAGAGAAAGCATTCTCTAGGGAAGTAAAGACGGATTTCTTTGCTTTAGGTTTAACAAATTTAACCATAACAAATACCTTTCAACAAAACAATTTAAATATAAAAATAACTAAAACAAAAAAACGAGTTTTAGTTTTTTTATAAAGACAACCTCGGAGAACTTTTTGATTTTCCATAAAAGAATACTGCTAAAATTACAACTAACAAATAAAAGAAACCCATTATAAAATACAATTCAGAATAATGCATTATTCCAACAGCTTCAGTTACTGCACCATATCCCACTGAAAATAATGCTAAAAGTGAAAGGAACAAAACATCCTTAATTATAACTGAAGAACTGTGGGTAAAAAATTCTTTTTTCGCAATCATTGCAGAAAGAATTGCTCCAGCTAATGCACCAAACACATAACCAAATAATTCTGGAACACCATGACCAATAACTAAACTCTGAAACATTCCTAAAAATTTTGTAACATCTCCCCCTAGAAGAGTCTCCCCAAAAAACACCCCTAAAATTGAAGCATTCCATGCGATAATAAAAATTGCTCCAACTCCGTAAAGCAAAGACAAAATTATTGTAAATACCAAAACCCCTGCATTGTTTTCAAAAATAAATAGAGTACAAGATTCAACAGTACTATTATTACTCGTACAAGCATTCATTCCAAAAGCTGAAACTCTCCCTGCAATTGAAACAGGAACCCCATTTTCACAAGAACCCACTCTTGAAATACTGCAAAAAGAACTTATTTGCTCTTCAAATAACGAAGACCTCTCAAGCGGAGGAAGTATTGAATAATAAAAAGCAAATGCAACTATTATTCCTAAAAAAATCCAAACATAAAGCATGATTAAATTAAAGTGTCTTGCAAAAAAAGTTGTACAAGAAGATTTGCTATTTAAAGCTTCATCATTTTCTTCAGCTGAAAGAACATTATACACAAGAGGAACTAATCCTATTGTAATAAATGCAATTGAAAGAACAGAAGCGTGCTCTGGAAACAAAAGTTGTGCAAAAAATAAACTTCCTGCACAAATCAGCATTGCTAAAAAGAAAATGAAAACAGGATGATTTCTGATATTTTTTTCTCCAACAAGAGATTCCAAAACCACTATTAACCACCTGATTTATAAAGACTTTTAACGAGCAAATCCTTATTTTATAATGGATTTAGGCGTATAAAATACTTATTGGTGAGGAAAATGGTTGCAAAACAAAAAATAGTTGTCCCTGGGGAACAAATAGCCACTGAAGAAGAATACACAGCAGGCGAAAATACTTATGTTAAAGATGGAAAAATACTATCAAAAACTCTAGGAACACTAAATCTTGATGAAGAAAACAAGGAAGCAAATGTTAAAGGAAAAAAAGTTGAAGAGCTGGCTTACGGCGATATTGTAACTGGAAAAGTAATAATGGTTAAAGAATCAACAGCAGTAATTGAACTACTTTCCGCTGAAGGAAACAAGAGAATAATGGGAATTACTACTGCACAGTTGCCAATTAGAAACATTTCAAACGAATATGTTACTGAATTGAACAAAATCCTAAAAATAGGGGACATTATCAAAGCAAAAGTAGTGATGAGTTCACCTCTTGCAATTGATTTAAACACAAAAGAATTAGGTTTAGGTGTAATCAAAGCTTACTGCTCAAACTGCAGAAAAGAAATGAGTTTTAACAATAACAAAATGGTTTGCCTTGATTGCGGAAGCATTGAAGACAGGAAATGGTTTGAGAAAGTTGAAGAAGCAAGAAGTCACGATGACAGAGAAGGTGGATTCAGAAGAGACGGCCCAAGAGAGGGAGGATTCCATAGAGGCGGATTTCACCAAAATAATGGTTTTAGACCAAACAAATTTGGTAATAAACAGGGGTTCAACAGAGGCCCAAGGCAAGATTTTGGCCAAAGGAATTCTTTTTAAAAGTAAGCAAAAAGTAAATCAATGAAGGTGAATGGAAAATGAAGCTAAATATTGTTACAAACGAAAAAGACACACTTGAATTTTACATGGAAGGCGAAAGACACACTATCGCAAACTATTTAAAAGAAAAAATTGCTGAAATGGATGGAGTGGAATTCTGCGCATACAAATTAGATCACCCTCTTGACAATAAAGCAAAATTTATTATTAAAGGAAAAAATCCTAAGAAAGCACTTGAAACTGCAATTCAACAAGCAAAAACAGAATTAGCTGATTTCAAAACTGCTACTGATAAATTAAAGTAAAATTTAACTAACAAAAGAAATTAATTTCTGCAAAAGAAATTAATTTTCTTTCTATTTTTTAAAAACAAAACAAAGAATTATTATTAATTGAATTAAGAAACAGTTGGTTAATCTTTATCTTTCTTTGATTTCTTTTTAGGAAAAGACTTTTCTTTTTTTCCAGTTGCTTTCTTTACTGAAGCATCAACATAATCCTTAAGCATGTTTTTGTAATGCTCTATTTTTGAGCCATCCTTATTATTAGACCTGCCAGTGGCTTGAGCAAATGAAGAAGCAAGCTGAGTAAATTCAGAAGGGAAGAAAACCTTACTGCCCTTACTATTAGACATATTTTCAATTGCTTTAATGTAATAATAAGACAAAGCTTTCTCATCAAGTGATGATGCAGCTTCTCTTACAGCATCAATTTCAGCTTTTTGAGCTAAAGCTCTTTCCATTCTTGCTAATTTTTGCTGAACAGCAGCTTTTTGTTCATGCATTGCGTTAAGAACAATTTCAGGAATTTCAACATCCTTAATTTCAATTGAATCACAAGCAATACCCCAGTTCTTTGAAATTTGCTCTAAATTTTCTTTTATCTGTGCATTGATTATTTCAATATTAGCAATAACATCACTTAGCATCATTGATCCAATTACATCACGAAGAGAAGAAACAACAAATAACTGAGATGCTTTGACATAATCTTCAACTTCAATTACTGAATTAACTACACTCTGATTGTCTTTTTTTACTCTCAAATAAACAATTGCATCAATAGTAATTTCTACACCATCTTTTGTAACAACGTGCTGTTTTGGAACATCAAGAGTCTTAACACGAAGATCAACTAAAGCAGTTTTTTCCAAAACCGGCCAAACCCAAGTCCATCCCGGACCGCCAACATGATGAACTTTACCAAACCTGTAAATAACAGCTCTTTGATAATCCACAAGCTGCAAAATAAAATCATACTTGTAAACAAGATAAGTAAAAATTGCAAGAATCACAATCCAAACAATATTAGTAATCAAAAAATTCTGGTAAACTATTATAGCGTAAACGCTGATAATTAGAGTTGCAAGAAGTGCAAAAAAAACCAAATACTTAAAACTCTGTGCAGCCATTTATACCACTAATAAACTACTATTATATATAAGATTATTCACTTAGCTTATTTATATAAATGAGCATTACTATATAAAATAAAAAGATGGGAAAAAAATGCAGAAGAGATTGTTTGTTGTTTGTGTTGACCGAGATGACGATTTAGGTCGAAAAACTGGTATTAAGGGCCCAGTTATTGGAAAAGAAAAGAATCTTTTTGCAGCACAAAAACTAATTTTAACAGATCCTACTGAAAGCGATGCAAATACTATGTTTGCTGGAATAAAAAAATATGAAGAAGCAAGCAAGGAATTTAAAAATGTTGAAATAGTTACTATCACAGGAAGAGGAAAAATAGGACTTCAAGCGGATAAAGAAATCAATAGACAACTTGATATTTTAACTAAGGAATATTTAATTGACGGATGGATTTTGGTTACTGATGGAGCAGAAGACGCACAAGTAATTCCCCTGCTTCAATCAAGAGGAAAAATAATTTCTACAGAAAAAATAATCATAAGACAAGCTGAAGCAGTTGAATCAACTTACTATACAATTAAAGAAGTTCTAAAAGATCCAGGAGTTGCAAGACTATTCCTTGGAGTGCCAGGATTAATTCTACTATCTTACTTTATTTTAGGAACTGCATCATTCCAAGTAATGGCATTAATCGCAGGAGCATACTTAATATTGAAAGGATTTGGAATTGAAGACAAGATAGTGGATTATATTAGAATAATTACTGAAAGCCTAAGCGAACAAAGAATAAGCTTTGTGATGTATATCGCAGCAGTTCTAATTCCCCTAGTTGGATTTTGGATGGTTTATATCCAGTTAAATTCATCAACTTTCATTGATATCACACTTGATATTGCAAGCGCATTACGAACACTTTACCCATTCTTGGTATTCAGCGCAATACTAATAATTGCAGGAAAAGCAACTGATTCAATTTATAGAAAAAAAGCTTACAGACTCGGAGATTATATTGTACAAGCAATTTCAATTCTTTGCGTTTGGGCAATAATCGATGCAGGAACTTTAGTATTTTTGCGACAAACAGAATTAACTTGGCTGCCAGCAAACATTATGATGAGCTTAATCATACTAATACTTGCAATGAGAGTAAGAAAAATATTTGATGTTCGAGAAAAAGTTACAAAACTATTTGTCGGACTCACTGTGCTTGATGAAGCAGGAAATTATTTAGGCAAAGTAATTGAAACAAACAAATCAAAACAAGTAATAGTAATACAAGGCAGCGAGAAGAATGCAAAGAGAATAGAAAAGAAACGAAAAGAATTTACTCTGGCACAGGGAAGAATAATTGTCACTGCCTAATTGAATATAACATAAATCACAAAGAATAATTTTTATGATATTCTTAAATAAACCAACTGATTTTAATCCTAAAATGAGAGTAAGCGCATGCATGATACTTGTGGGCAAAGAATTTCTTAATTTAGAAACTGGTTCGCACAAAAAACTTGCAGGACTTTGGGGAGTACCTGCAGGAAAAATTGAATCAAATGAAACCCCTAAAGAAGGAATTTTAAGAGAAGTAAAGGAAGAAACTGGAATCACTCTTGACCCGAAAGAAACAAAAGAATTTAAACTGGTTTATGTAAGATACCCTGAAATGGATTTTGAATACCATATGTTTTATATCAGATTGAAAGAAAAACCAAGAGTAATTCTTGACGGAAAAGAAAATTCAAATTATATGTGGACTACAAAAGAAAGCTCATTAAAACTTCCGCTTATACCAGATGAAGGAGCTTGTGTAGAATTATTTTTTAGAGAACTAAAAAAATAATTAAAAAAATAATTAAAATCAGAAAGAATTCTAAATTAATTTTTGTTCTTAGCCAAAACGGGCTTTGACAAAAGTTTTTTTGCTTCTACTAAAATATTTTTTTTAGGATAAATTGCTTTTGACAATTGTTTCAAGAACTGAGTTTTCTTCTGTGAATTTTCAAGAGCAACTTCTAATACTTCAACAAGAGTTGAAACTGGAATTATTTTTACTTTAGCCAATTCTTCTTTGCCAACAACAATATCCCCAATATTACTTTTTGGAACAATTATTTCTTTGAAACCTGCTTTAATTGCAGCACTGACTTTAGCTGAAACTCCTCCCACAGGAAGAACTTCACCTCTTACAGAAAGAGAACCAGTCATTGCAACAATTTGCCTCACTGGCAACTCTTCTGCTGCTGAAATTACTGCAGTGGCAATTGAAACACTAGCACTGTCCCCTTCTACACCTTCATAAGTCTGAAGGAATTGGATGTGAATATCTTTCAAAAATTCTTTTCCGCTAATTTTCTTAAAAATTACTGAAACATTTTGCACAGCTTCTTTTGCAATTTCCCCTAATTTTCCAGTAGCAATAACTCTGCTTTCAGTTGTTGAACTTGAAGGAGTAACTGCGGCTTCAATCGGAATAATACTTCCAGCACTTCCGTCCCCGAAAACTGCGAGTCCATTAACTCTCCCAATTGTAACTCCATTGATTAAATAAACTTCATAATCTTTCTTTGTATCAATCATTTTGTCAACGATTTGATTTTCAAGAGTTCTAGCAGACAACTTTGCTTCAAAAACATCTTGTCGCGTAACATATTTATGAGATTTTTCTTTTGCAATATCTCCAGCCCCTCTTACAAGTCCACCAAGGTCACGAAGCTTCAAAGTCAATTTACCTTTATGGTCACTTCTTCTTCTTGCTTCAAAAATAATTTCTTCAACAGCATCTCTAGCGAAGTGAGGAATTTTTCCATCCTTAATTACTTCCTGTGCAACAAACTGTGCAATCTTTTTTCTATTCTCATCATTGTCTTCCATATCAACATTCATATAAACTTCGTAACCGTAACCTCTAATTCTGCTTCTTAATGCAGGGTGAACTTTTTCTAAATCCTGATAATTTCCTGCTGCAATTAAAACAAAGTCACAAGGAACTGGTTCTGTTCGAGTCATTGCCCCACTTGAGTTTTCGGACTGACCAGTAATAGAATATTTCTTTTCCTGCATTGCTGTCAAAAGTTCCTGCTGAGATTTGTGAGACAAAGTTGCAATTTCATCAATAAATAAAACTCCTCCACTAGCTCTATGAATCATTCCAGGTTCTACTCTTAAGTGAGCTGGAGTACCTAAGCCACCTGAATTGTGAACCAAAATATCTTCAACGAATAAGTTTCCTGTTTCGGTTGTAACATTATAAACGTACCCCTTATGTTGACGCTTAGAGATTTTTGGAGAAAAGGTAGTAACTGATTTATTAAGTTTGAACGAAGGCTTTGAAGAAGCTTTGCGTAAAGAATTTTTTGGAGTAAGTTTTTCTTTAGAAGTTATTGAGTTAGTTTTCTTAGAACCCTTAACAATCACTGATTTAGTTTTCTTTAGAACCATAACCAATACGTTTTGGAAAACAATTAAATACCTATTTGAGGAGAAACTAAAACTCATTAAAAGCACAATTTTGTGAAAGAAAACTCTTTGATTGTTTGTTGTTTTAAGCGATAATTATTTGCGTGCTTAAAATGCCCCAAATAAGAACTAAAAGAAGAACGAAAAGCTTTATCTTCAAAAGAACCTTTCTCAAAGAAAAAAATCTTGCTTTCTTGAAGCTCTTTACTTGCCATCAAAAGTTTATTTTTGAAATTATGTAAAACTCTCTTTCTGACAAAAACACTCCAAGGCTTAATAATATAACCCAAAAAATCAATACCATTAGATAGGGGCAAAAGATTTACTTTATTTTTTAAATTCAAGAGCAAATGAGTTTCAACAAAATCCTTAATCTTCCAAAACCAATTTAACAATTCTTCTTTAGATTCTGAGAGCAAAATAAAATCATCAACGTATCTGACATAGTATTTGCATTTTAATTTTTTTTTTACAAAATTATCCAATTCATTCAAATAGACGTTTGCAAAGAATTGGCTCGTGTGATTACCAATTGGAAGCCCCTTACCCTTCTCAACATTAATTAAGGATTTATAATTTGGAACTAGTCCACTAATCTCTTTTGTAGATTTTTGGATAAAATTTGTTGCAGGATCATGAAAAATAAGTTTTTTTGTAATCCAAAGCAAATCTTTTTTAAAATAATTATCAAAAAAACTAAAGCTATTTACTTTATTTTCAATTATAAAAAACAAAATCTGCTTATCAATACTCATAAAGAAGTTACTTATATCTAGTTGTAGAAAATATGCTCTCTTTCTTCCAGAATTACCCCCAATTATTTTTCTTGTATTTCTTTGTAAATGTTTTACTGCTTTATGAGTCCCTTTATTTTTTCTACAAGCAAAACTATCTTTAGAAAAACTTGGTTCAAAAATAGTTTCAAGTGCGCTTACGATTATATGATGAACTATTCTATCTCTAAAATCTGCCGCAAAAATTTCTCTCGGCTTTGGTTTTAAGACAGTAAAACAAACAGAACGCCTCGGCTCATAAGTCTTATTATTTAAAGAATAATACAATTCTTGCAAATTTTGTTCAAGGTTTTCCTCAAACTTTAAAGCATTAACTGTATTACGCTTTCTTTTTCTACAACTAATATAATTATTGTAAATATTTTGAAAGCTAAATAGAGCCGAGGGCGTTTCTTTTTCAAAACGAACACAACGAGCCTGGTTGTTGTTGTCGTTGTCCTTATTGTCGTTGTTGATGTTACCATTGTCGGTATTCAAGTTGTACGCGTTGTTCGGGTACGCAGGCATACTCGTTGTGTGCGAACCATCCATAGCTAAAACCATACAGCCCTAGCAGTTTTTTTCACCACTTGGGTTGTTCGCATCAAAAAGAAACCTGCTATTAACGCTTCCTCGCCAAGGCAAAGAATTCTGAGCCGTTCTGTTACTATTTGCCTCACTAACTTTGTTAATGAGCATAAAAATTTTTGAAAACATATTTAACCACCTATTAATATTTTTGACTATTTAACCACGCTTGAGACTGTTTAGCTAAATCAACTACTAAACCAGAAGAATACTCATAAGAAGAAAACTTTTTAAAAACACCAACTTCCCTACACAAACGAACAACTAGCTTCAATTCCTCTACTAGCGCAACCAACTCTTGCAAAGCATTCCTTTTTTCAGGCAAAGAATTCGCACGCATTATTTGACAAGCTATTCCTCTACTTTTATTCCTTAAATCAGTTCCAAGAACATATTTATCATATCTTGAAAAACCCTTTACTAACTTTTCAAAATAAACACACAAATCAAAAGCCTTCTTATAAATCGGCAAATAATCATACTGAGCCATAAAAAACACCACTTTAAAATTTTTTTCGTGCTCCCTCAAAGGGAGCACTTATTCTTCTCTCACTTCACGCATAATTCCTTAACGACGAATAATCAAACACCCCAAAACACATTGGTTTTGGGTATCTCGCAAATGCTTTGCATTTGCTCAATCACCAACTAATTTTCAAAACGAACACAACGAGCCTGGAAGACGCCGTAGTCCTTATCGCCGAAGCCGATGCCACCATAGCTGGTATCCAAGTAGTACGCGTAGTTCGGGTACGCAGGCATACTCGTTGAACTCCAGTAATAATTACATCCAATAAACATAGAATTACAAGTCCCAGTCGAATAATCATAAATTGCATTAATTTCATTCACAGTAGGCAACCTCCAACCACTACCAGGAAGACTCGGCGTATTATTATTACAATAATCTAAACTAGACTGCCAAGTAATATTAATACCTTTATCAGCTTTCTGCCACATCAAACCAGAATTCAAATCACTAACAGTACCATTAGAATTGTCTCTCCAAACGTGCTTATAATCTGCACCATAAATTTCCCCATCTTCACCAGTCCCAATACAACTTCTTGAACTTCCACTTACCTCATAACAAGTTGTTTGTCCACTTCCAAGACCATAATACATCGGAACAGGATCAGCGCAACTCGGGCACTGACTAGCTAACAAAGTTGCGTTAACCACATAAGGAGAACAATCAAACATCACCTTAGCAGGATACTTTTCAGTCTTACTCAAACCATCCCGAGTAACATACGTAACCGTCACATCCTGAGAAACAACTTTCCCCTCAACACAAACAGCACTCGTATCAACCCTAAAAAACTTATTACTACCCTGCGCCAAATCCTCAGAAAAAGAAACATTACTATCACCCACACTAACATTAGAAACAGTAATAACATCCCCACTATTATTCAACAAACGAACAACAAAATTACCATCACTAGGATCAACCAAAGACTCAGTAACACCAATAACCTGACTTTTCAAACCCAACTGATTACCAGAAGAAGAAACTTGCGAACTATTATCAATTTGAGTAATAATCAAACCAACAACAATCAAACCAATAACAACAACAACCGCAATAATAACCAAATACTCAATAGTACCCTGCGCTCTAGAATAAGAAACTAATTTACTATTCTCTCTCTCTCTCTCTCTCTCTCTGCGAATTCATATTTTCCACTCCTTGAAGTTTGACTAAACATACCAGTAACAAAGAACCAAACTTATATATAAATATTCTATAATTTGCTGTGAATGCTCCATCCTTACGATGTCTACCGGCAGAATAATTTTTGTTTATGTTGCCTGTAGTCAATATTCCTATAGAATCCAAAAGCCGTTCTAACTCTTTTAAATCTTGCAATTCTTTTTACTGACAATATTTCCTCTTTTGAGGGTTTATTGAAATTATTTGAAAAATACATTCAAGCCACCTCCGCAAAAAATGAATTTTTTCATAGACGGCTCTGCTGCTTTTGGAGACATTAAACCCTTTAGCCAACAGGCGACCCCGCTAAACGCGGGGTAAAGGTTTAAGTCGAGAAAAGCAGAGTCTAAAGAAAAAATTCACCAAAGAGGAGGTGGCAATGTTTTGAAAAATACAATACTAGAAAAAAGATTAAGCAGTTGTTTGAGAAAGTTTGAACAAAGAATCTTTTTCAGAAACTTTTTCTGCATTCTTATCCCCAGTCTTTGTAATTATTTTGTGCTCAGGAGTAAAAGTAGCTTTCTTTTCACCAATAGAAAGTTCAACAACTTCCCCTTCATAAGGATGTCTGTTTAAAGAATAAATTCTTGAAGGAATTATTTTTTCATCTTTCATTCCAAGCACATAAACAATTTCTTTTTTAGGTAAAACCATTGCTTCATATCCTTTTTCGTGTTTCTCAACTAGATCAGGATATTTTTTTGACATTGTTGCCCAAAGTTTTCCATAAGAAATTTCTTTCCAAACACCCTTTAGACAAACAACGAACGAATCTTCGTCAATTGACGATTGCAAGGGGTCGTGACGAACATCACCAAGTAAAGCACCAGCTCTACTCCCTGTTGCTTCAAAGAAAGGAGCAATCTTTTTTCCTAAATTATTAACTAACAATTTTGGAGTAACGTTAGAATCCTTACTGCGCATCTGCCCGCCTAAAGCAACTCCAATTAATAAAAATCCACCAACAACAATTAATGCTGCATAAACAACATCAGGGTACCATTTCAATTGCCATAGTAAAGTTGAAAGAACCATCCAGCCAATCGGAAGCAAAAGAGAAACAAGTCTCATTGAGTCATCCTGTTTTGCAGTTTCAAAGTGAGCTGCTTCAATAATTCTTTTTCCTTCCCCAGCTTTTACTACTCTAACTCGTGGATTATTTGGGTCCTCTGAATTAGGGTAAATCAAAATATCCTGCAACTGAGAAACTGGTAAAATTTCACTCATTGCTTGAGCTAATAAAGATTTTCCTGTCCCTGGAACACCCACAAGCAAAACATTTCTTTTCTGTGCAGCAGCTTTTCTAATAATTTCAACACTTTTCTCTTGACCAATTACTTGCTCAATCAAAGAAGAAGGAACTGCAATTTCAGAAGTATTTGTAAAACTAGTTAAATCAAAATCTTTAACGTTTGCAACAACACCTTGAATGGGAGCATCAAGTTTTTTTACAGAATGAGCTTTTTTCTTTTTTGCACTCATGCACATAGTCTGGTGGAGAAGGTTAAAAAAGGTATTTGGGAGAAAAAAATATGTTCAAAAGGCCAAAAAATAAAACTTAAACAAGTAAGTTTTAAAATAACAACGCCCCACTATAGTGGATGCCAAAATTTGAAAGAGTCAGAGTAGGTCACCAACGCGGATTTATACCAAAAAGAGCGGAATCAAAGGGACTTACACGAGTAGTAAGAAACCCAAAAATAAAAAACCTTCCAAGAGGAGCATTTACTCTATTTGGAAAACCATCAAGAGTATTTCACGTCACAACAAGTTATCCAAAAGTTATTACAAACCAGCATCAAATGGATGCTTGGGATAAAAAAGCCCCAAAAGGAAAAAGAAAAGACAAACGCAAAAATAAACCAACTGCAAAAATAATTATACGCACTCACAACAAAGAATATGCTCAAAAGATACAAGCACAAGACAAACTCAGAAAAGAAAATGCTTATTTAACAATAAATTTGAGGTGGAAAATACTTAAATATTTCAAAGAGAAAAAGGCATTGGACAGAACACAAATTGATGCATTAAAGAAAATGATAATGGAATGGGTTGAACAAGCCAACAAAATATTTCCCGGAGAAGAATTTTTCCTAAAGAAACCTATTACAAACCCAGCAAGAAAACTTGCTGAAAACAGAATCAAATTCATTAACAAAAATCGAGATGAAATAGGAGGATATTTATGGCATCTGCCTATAAACAGAGATGAATACTGGGAGCTACAAAAAGAACTGTTCAAATACAATCCGCCCAAGGCAAGAACGGATATTATCCCTAAAAGAATTAAGGAACTGCTAAACCCAAAGTCTCATTGAAAGGTTTTAAAAACATGAACAAATAGTGAATAAGTTATGGAACCAATCAAAGCAACATTTTTAGGAACAAGCGGAAGCGTGCCACAAAAAGACAAGAACTTCGCCTCAATGGTACTATCATTTCGAGGGGATACTTTACTATTTGATTGTCCTGAAGGAACACAAAGACAATTAATGAACTCTGAACACTCACTAATGAGCATAAATAATGTTTTTATTTCACACATGCACGCAGATCACTTTTTAGGATTGTTCGGCTGGATAAGCACAATGACACTAAATCAGAGAAAAGAAAAATTAACTATTTTTGCTCCAAAAGGAGGAAAAGAAAAAATACAAAAAATAATGAGAGAAGTTATTTATCCTTCATTTCCAATTGAATTTAAGGAAACAAAAAAAGGAACACTAATTAGAAACGAAATATTTGAAATACGAGCGTATCCATTAAAACATGAAATTCCTTGCTTTGGATTTGTATTCAAGGAAAATGATAAAAAGGGAGAATTCAATAGAGACAAAGCAATTAAACTTGGAATTCCAGTTGGACCAATGTTTGCAAAGCTTGCCAACGGAGAAAAAGTAAAAATCAACGGCAAAACATTTACAGAAAAAGATGTAATGGATTACAAGAAAGGAAGAATAGGAAGAAAAGTTGTTTTTGTATCAGACACTTTGCCAATCAAAGAAACTATTACAGAAGCTAAGGGAGCAGTTCTCTTGGTTCATGAAGCAACATTCTTAGACAAACAAAAAGATAAAGCAAAAGAAGCACTACATTCTACTGCTCTGCAGGCAGCACAAATTGCAAAAAAAGCAAATGTAAAAAAACTTGCATTATTTCACTTCAGCGCAAGAAACACAGAAGGAAGCGAAATACTTATTGAAGCACAAAAAGAATTCACTAGTACTATTATCCCTAAAGAACTTGAAACAATAATTATTTAAGAAATTTAATTATTCAAACTTTAGTTGCGCCACGCACAACATCCATTAATTCCTTTTCTTTCTTAATTAAAGCATATTCTTTTTCCTGAACCAGTTTATCAAAAACATTTTGCTTTATTTCATGCTTGAAAAGTTTTCCTTCAATTAAAGCAAGTTCTTCTCTAATTAATTCAGTTTCAGACAAAATCTTTTCAACCAACTGTCTTCTGTGTTTTGTCGGTTTATCAAGTTTAGACATTATTTCATCAGTTTTAGTTTTAACAGAAGCAGAACTTTCCTTCTTTAGTCTAAATAACATTAATTCAGTTGAATAAAGCTCGCTTTCAAGATCATCCTGAATCAGTTCAAAAACATTATTTTTAATCTTGCCTTGCATAAACCTTCTTTTTGCAATTGCAATTTGTTGATTTAATGAAGATACTCTTTCATTTAAGGAAGTAATATTTCTTTTATCCTGCCAAGTGGACAATCCAATTAAAATAACAAAAACAAGCAAAACTAAAAACAAAAAAGCCAACACTTCAAGCATAACTAGAGAACAACATCTCTAATTAAATTACTTTCCATACACATAAAATTAACTGAGTTTAACAGGGGGAATAGATATGAGCACAGAACATAAACTAAAAAGCAGACCTTATACTGATGAAGAAGCAAAAAAACTTCTTGCTAGTGTAATGAGTGCAGAAACAACTGATTGGCACTTTAACACGCACCACAAGGGATACATTACAAAGAGAAATGAAATCGAAAAAAAACTTGAAGAAAAAGGAGCGGAACTTAGAATTAGTGCTAATGCAAATTATTCTGAATTTGGAGAACTTAAACGAAGAGAAACCTTCAATGCTAATGGAAGCATTCTGCATGACATATTCTGGGAAAACTTAGGTGGAGACGGAAATATCGAAAATGCACCTACACTTTTAGCAAAAATAAAACAGGATTTTGGAAATGTTGAAAACTTCAAACTTGATTTGACTGCAACCGCATTAAGCGCAAAGAACTCAGGTTGGGCAGTCTTAGTAATTGATGAAATGAGCGACGGAAAACTAAGAAACCTGCTTGTTGATGAACACGGAATAGGTGCAATTTGGGGAGCTAAACCCTTAATCGCACTTGATGTTTATGAACATGCATACTACCACAAAGACGGACCAAAAAGAGCAATATACATTGAAAACTTTATTAAAAATCTGAACTGGAAAAGAATTGAAGCGAGATTTGAAAAATATACAAGGTAAAAAATTTAATCGCAAAAATAGAGAAGTTAATTTCTTAAAAAAGTTAACTTCTTTTCTTATTTTTTAAAAATTAGTTTCTTGGTTTGAAATATTTATCATATTCTCTATTATCATGTTCAATCTGATTGAACCCAATTTTAAATAAAAGAACTAAAAGAACAATTACCAAAAAAACAAACAATAATTCCAAAATCAAACCCATCACCAGATTTTACAATTTGAATGTCTGCCCCATTTCAAGAAGAACAGGTTTTGTCTTAAGCACACTCTTCTCAATTCTTCTCTTAAAATCAACTATATCAATCTTCTTTTCTTCGAAAACATCATACTGCATAGGAATAACAAAATCAGGCTTCATTAATTTAGTTGCTCTAACTGCATCAACAACATCCATTGTTTTTGAACTGATTGGAAGAAGCGCAACATTAGTTTTTATCTGATTAAAATCATCCAAAAGTGCTGTCACTCCAGCATGATAAATCTTTTTACCGTTAACTTCAATCAAATATGCCAAAGGATAGAAACTCTTTGGAAAGTGAGCAGTTTTTGATTTAATTTTAACTCCTCTTAAATTAACTTCAGAGTTTGATAAAATATTTGCTTTCTGATTTCTTGGCAAATTCAATTTCTGCAAAACTACTTCATGTCCTACAACAATAGAATTATTTTTCTTTGCAATTTCTTCAACAGCAGTTGCATCAAAATGCTCAGCAGTTTCATTAGTAATCAAAATAAGAGAAACATTTTTGAAATCAGAAATTTTTGCTTTGAATTTAGCTTTCTTTTTCAACTCGGTTTTAGTTGATTCAAAAATAGGGTCAATTAATATGCTTGAAGAACCGTCCAAGACTTTGAAAAAAGAATGACCTAAATATTGGACTTCAACCATACATAGATTGAATATGAATAGGGTTTAAATACGTAACCTAAAAATTAACTTACCCCTTTTTTGGACCAAAAACGAAGAATTAAAAAAAGAAATAACCATAATAAAAACATGAACTCAACAAAAATAGCTGTTTTTGCACTATTAATTTTGCTTCTAGCAGGCTTTGTTAATGCAATAGATTACACTGTTACTGAACACACTTTAAACATTCAGATAACTAGCAAAGGAAATGACAAAATTGAAGAAATATTTTATCTTACTTTTCCTAGCGAAACTGAAAAAATAGCTTTCAGAGATAGGAGCTTACAACTTGGAACCAGCCTTGATAACTGGAAAGAATTTAACAAAACTTTCACACAAAGCATTGTTGAAAATACTTTAAACAAAAAAATTTCTTACAACGAAGGAGAACAAAATTATTTATTATTGAGTTATGATTTGTCAGAAACATTCATGGCTAAAGGAAAAGAAACAAGCATGTTAACCGAGTATGTCATAAAAGTAAATTATTTTAATTCATTTTACCAAGCAGGTTTATGGATAATTCCTGACAACACTAAAATAACTATTGAGCTTCCCCCAGGAGCAGAAGTAAGAGATACTATTGAACCAGAAGCAATTGTAACAAAACAAGGAACAAGAACAATGATAAGTTGGCAGGGATATAAAAGTGCAAACAAATTAGCACTAAGCTATGTGTTATGGAAAAAGATGGATCCTCTAATTGATTTAAGCACATTTAATGTATTTTTATTCAAAACACAAACAGGGCAAATTATTTTAATTGCAATGATTCTGTTGATAGCTATTTTGTTCTGGCAAAGAAAAAGAATTGCTGAGAGTATTGAAAATTTTGTTGAAAACAATTCTTTGATAAAAGAAGAATAAAAACAAAATTCGAATTTAGGAAATTAATAATTATTTTATCCAAATAGAGTTGCCTGTTTTCCATGCAACTTTTCTAACACAACTACCTTTTCATAGGCCTTAGCATCCTTTATGATATCAGTTACAATTTTGTCCTTTTCCTTTGCACCTAATAAAAATGCGATTTCTTTCTCTTCAAACCCAAATGAATAAGAAAAAGGAACTGAATACTTTTCTTGATTAAACAACAATGAAAAATAATAGAAGTCCTGCAAAACTTGATTTCTTGAACAATGCAATTTTTCGCCAACTTTTGATGCAATACCTTTTCTTGCTTCCCTGACTTGCGAAGATTTTGACAAAGAAGAAAGTAATGAAGGAAAGGCCATTGGTTGGAAAAAGTTATACTCTTTTCTCCTTGAAAGTCCTACCCCACAAGTCGAAAGAAAAATTGCATATTTTAAAAATCCCCAATGCTGGCGATTCATTATTCTTCCATTAAAAATATCAGCTTTTGAAAAAACTTCAAAAGCATTAGCTGCATCAACAACATCAAATTGGCGAGGAATATTTTCTTCAACCCACAAAAACAATAAATCTAAAGAAACATCCACTGAATCAACGGCCTCCTTGATTTCCGAAATATTTTTTCCTTTAAATATTTTTGCCATAACAGGAAATATTTTTTCCTTTCTTTCTCTGAATGAAAGAGATTTAACGTTCTCCATTGTAATTTTCGGAGAAAGGGATTGTGCATCAAGCAAAGCACTTCTAAAATCCCCCCCACAATTTCTCGCAAGCTCTTTTATTGCTTCCTCATCAAATTCGATTTTTTCTAAAACACAAATTTCTCTTAATCTTTTTGCAATACTTAAATAATTTATTTTTTTGAATTCCAAAATCTCACAATTTGTTTTAATACTAACAAGCTTCTTATCATATGCATCATTGGCAGTCAAAATTACAGGATTATTTGCTTCTTTTAATATTGAAATAATTGCGCTACCCCCGCCACGATCTTGGGATTGCATAGCATCAATTTCATCAAGCAAAATTAATCTTTTTGAACCAAACAAAGTTGCATTCGCAGTTGCTGCACCTGCAATTTTTTCTATTGATTCTTTATCCCTTAAATCTGAAGCATTCATTTCAAATAACTGCCAATTAAACTGCTTTGCAATTAAAAGCGCAAGAGCGGTTTTTCCATTTCCCGGAGTTCCAAAAAGAAGAAGAGGTTTTTGATTCACCCCGCCTCTCCAAGATTCAGCCCAAGCAATTACCCTATCAACTATTTCTACATTCCCAATAAAATCGGTAAATTCTTTGGGGACATACTTGTCAGTAAAAAGAGTTGAATCCATAAAGAAATAATAGTTGCAAAAGATTATAAAAAAGAACTAAATGAATTTAATTCCCTTTTCTCTTTAATTCTTTTCTAATTAACTCAGCCTGAAGAGTCTCAACCGGCTTTGAACGTTTAACTCCTTTGCCTGAAGGAGGATCAATATAATCAACTATAACTGAAGAACCATCTTCTTTAGTATAAACTCTAGGAAGCATTCCTTTCTTTATTGCATATTTAATTGCTTTTACTTGAGCTTCTGATTGAACTTCTTTCTTTTTTTCTTTCTCTTCAACCAATCTATTCAATCTTCTTTGATAACCTTCTCTTTGAATTTCTTCTTGACGTGCTTTCTGTGCTTTTTGAGCATTTTGCTTTTTTATTAAATCAGCTCCGCCAAAAGCAGCGGCCCAAGCCAATGTAGCAATACCAATACCTTTTCCAAAAGCCCCTAAAGACTTTTTTCTCATTAGATTATTTCTTTTTAAACTTCTAGGCTTAGGCATAACTATTATAAGGTATATTTGGGAATAAATTACTTGTGGTTGAATGCAAATTGGAATAGTCGGAAAACCTTCAAGCGGAAAAAGCACTTTCTTTAGTGCCGCAACGCTAGTCGATGTAGCAATTGCTTCATACTCATTTACTACAATTGAACCAAACAAAGGAATTGGATTTGTAAGAGTAGAAGATGCAGGAAAATTCTTTGGGGTAGTTAGTACGCCCAGACACGGATTTTTGGTTAATGAAAATAATAACCCTGTTAGATATGTTCCAGTTGAATTAATTGATGTTGCTGGACTAGTTCCTGGAGCAAATGAAGGAAAGGGACTTGGAAACAAATTCTTGAATGATTTATCACAAGCAGATGCACTAATACATATAGTGGATGCAAGTGGATCGACTGATGCTGAAGGAAAAGAAGTAAATGAAGGAAGCCATGATCCAATTGAAGATGTAAAATTCTTGGAAGAAGAAATCGAACTATGGTTTTTAAAAATAATTGAAAATAATTGGGTAAAAATACAAAAAAGTCCTGAGAAAGATTACAAGAAAAAAATGGGTTTAATTTCACAGGCCCTAGCAGGAGTAAAAATCTTATCTTACCACGTAGAAAAAGCTGTTCGCGCACTAAAGCTTGAGGAAAAACTATTATCAGAATGGACTAGTGAAGAAAAAAGAGAATTTGCAAAAAAATGCAGAGAATATTCAAAACCAATAATTATTGCTGCAAATAAATGTGATTTACCTAGTGGAGAAAAAAATGTTAAAAGAATGAAAGAGACTTTTCCTAATATTTTTATTATCCCCTGCTCTGCTGCAAGTGAACTGTCCTTGCGAAAAGCTGCAAAGCAAAACATTTTGAAATATTATCCAGGGTGGGACCACTTTGAAATACTTGCTGATTTAAATGAAAAACAAAAAGCAGGGCTTAATACAATACAAAAAAATGTTCTTGAAAAATTCCACGGAACTGGAGTACAGGACTGCCTTGACACTGTAATATTCGAAGTACTAGGATACTTCCCGGTGTTTCCTGCAGGAGTAAAAAGTTTGGTCGATAAGGAAGGAAGAACACTTGCGGATTGTTTCTTGATGCCTCCCGAATCAAAGGCAATTGATTTTGCTTATACACTCCACACTGATATGGGAGATGGATTCATTAGAGCAATTGATGTAAAAACAAAGCAAATCATTGGAAGAGATCACTTACTCAAGTATGGGGACGCGATTGAACTAATTTTCAAAAAACCCTAAAAAAAGCGAGTAACAATTTTAAAAAATAATTAAAATAAAAAAATAGAAATAAAGAAGAGAATTAATTAATCCTCTTCAACTATTTGTGTAATTGTTTTTTCCTGAGGAACTGTTGTTGAAATAACTTCTTTTGTTGTTGTGACAGAAGTGGTTGAAGAAGAGTTACTTACTGAGGGAACTTCTTTTTTTGTAATTTCTTTTTCTTCCTTGATTAATTTTTCAGTTGCTTTTTTTATTGCTGCATCTTTACCCTTCAATTGCTTAAGAGTGTAAAAATAAGAATTAATCATTTGATCCAAATCCAAAGTTCTCTTAAAACCTAATCTTGCGATTTCTTCAAAATACAATCTTACTATTCTAAAAGCTACTTCCTCATCATTCATAACTAATTCCCCCTCTAATAAAAATAATTACCTTCGCATCCCTCTTCCAGAAGAAGTTCCTTTAGGAAACTTCATTCTTGAACTAAGTCCGCCTCTGGATGGAATTACTCCTACACCCCTACGGGGTTTATTTAGGGCAGATTTCTTTTTTCCTGCAGAAAAAACTCGTTTAATATTTTTAGTAACAGTTGAAACTCTTGGAGAATCAAAAAACACGTTCCCTAAAATTCCTGCAATAGCCCCCCCTTTTCTAACTTGAGCAACAGGAAACCTTTTTCTTGCATTAACTGTAGAAGAGAGATTTGCATGAGCTCTGCTTTGTTCTCCTTTTTCAAACACCAAATTATGCTCAAGGTGTTCCAAACGTCTTTGCTTGGATGCAACAACATTCAACGGAATAGGTTTTGTTTCGCCAGTAGCAGCGCGTTTCAAATCAGTACTATACTGGTGTTCAACTCTTTTGTGCAAAGCTCTTGCTGCATCAATCCTCTCATTTGCTCGGTGCACATTCATTGAAGCAGAATTTACTTTTCCCCGAAACTTTAATCTTTTTGACTGCATACTCATTCACCAAATATTTATTTCTTCATCCCTGATTCTCTTACAGCTTCTTCCACTTCGTCCATTTCCACATTTTTTCTTTTTACTCTTGCTAGTGCATAAAAGTATGCATTAATTATTTCATCAAGAGTCAACTGCCTCTTAAATCCCTGTCTTGCAATTTCAATGAAATAGGTCTGAATCATTTTGAATGCAATTTCTTCAGCATCAGGAGCAAAAGCTTCTTTTAAATCACTCTTACTTATAGAATGACTTGAAACACTTGATTCAAATGCTCTTGTGAGTTCTGAAACATTCATCTGCGGAGCAGAACGAACAATTCTTGTAACTGTTCTCTTTGATGGCTTTGCCTTAATTGTTCTAGTCCTATACTTAATCTTTGGCTTAGATTGAATTTTCTTAACAATAGTTTTAGTTCTAGTTCTGTATTTTATTTTTGGTTTTGAAGCAACTTTTTGAACAACAGTTCGAGTTCTGTACTTTATCTTTGGTTTTGATTTAATATTGTGAACAATAGTTTTAGTAACAGTTCTTGTGCTGCCTTTTTTTCCAAGCTTTCCAGCTTTTGCTAATTTCCAAAGTTTTACTGACTGATCCCAAGTTCTTCCTAAACGCATTTGAGATCCAATGAACTGGTTATATGCAGAAGGTCTTCTCTTATCTTTTTCAATAAGTGATTTATACTTGCTCCACTGCTTTGCAGCTTTAATAAAAGTCATTCCTGCTTTAATCTGTTTTCTTATAAAAATATTATATTCAGAAACGTGCCCTCTTGCAACTTTTTTCTTTTTTAATTTCTCAATTTCGGCTTTAAGCATTTCTATATCAGCATCATGCTTTGCATTTTTTTTGCTTTGAACTTTCTTTTCAAGCTTCATTTCCTTCTTTACAGCCTTCTTAACCACTTTAATTTTTTTATCAACAGTTTTAGCTTCAACCAAAATTAATCACCGCATGCACTAATATATAATTAACTAATGCACTATAAAAAGTTTTTCTTTGAGAGGGAAAATGAATTATTTCAACTATTTTTTAAAATTAGTCAGATAACCGGTTTTTACAATTATTTAACAAAGGCTGATTAAGTTTATCTGCAAGCAATCGACAACCTTCTACAGTGGGGATTTCAAAATTACCAGTCGCCTCATTTACTCCAGCTTTGGTTTCATCACACAAATAACAACCGCAAACAAAATCATTATTATTATCATTATTTTCAGAACAAATAAAATCAAAAGTGTCTTTGTCACCCTCGCCCATTAAAAGTGGTAAAACCCCACTGACAAAAGATATTACTATCGCAACAATCACAATAGAGGCAGTTATTAATAACAAATATTCCAAAGCATCTTGACCAGTAGATTCCAGGGTATGCATAATTAGATATACCAACATTGGCATATTTAAATTAATTTATTTTCTTCAATAATCTGGTTGAAACATTTCCATGTTTTATTTGTTCACAAGAAATCAATTTTTTCTGTTCAAGAGTAGAAATTGCTAACCTTAAAGTTCTTTCAGAGTAATCCCCGCCAAGTTTTTCATACACTTCACCTGATTCAGCCTGCTTCTTTGATTGTAAAAAATCAAGAATGTCTTTTTCCTGGTCATTCAAGTTTGAAGTAACTTCAACTTTAACAGGTTTTTCCTGCATAAAACAAGCTCTGACATGTTCCGCAAGAACTCTCTTTGAATTCTTTCTTTCAGCAAGTCTTCCTGCTTTAAGTAAAACGCTTAATGCAACTCTTGAGTCCCCTCCGAATTTGAAGGCGTGAGCCGCGCACAATGCAACTACATCCTTGTCCAATGCATAATCAAAAAAAGCAAATTTTGTTCTTGAAAGAAGAATCTCTTTCAACTCTGGAACAGAATAATTCTCAAAAGGAATTGTAGAACACTGTAGTGAACTTCTTACCCTATCATCAATTTGGGAAAGGAAAAAAGAATCATTTGAAATGAAAACTAACCCTATTAACACTTTTTGCTGCTCAGGCAAACGAGACAAATCATAAAGCAAATTCTTTGTAGAATCATCCTTCAATAACTGCTCCGCTTCATCAAAAATAATTATAGGAATTATTTTAGTTGTTTTTAAAATAGAAATTATTCTTGAGAAAACCTCTTCAGAACTAACCCCTCTTTCTGGAACCGCAGCTCCTAAAGAATTTGCAAGCTTAAACAAAATTGACTGCCTGGAAGAATTTTCAAAACAATTAACATAAATTCCTTTTGCCCTATCAGAATACTCTTCAAGCTCATTTAATACATACTTTAGAGTAACTGTTTTTCCTGTACCCGGTTTACCGTGTACAAAAACATTAGTTGGTTTTCTCCCGATTGAAGCGGGCTTTAGACAAAAAACAAGCTCAGAAACAGCTTCATCTCTGAAAGGAAGTTTCTCAGGAACATAATCAGGATAAAGCACACGCTCATCCTTGAAAAGAGTAATATCCTTACTTGATTCAAAAACATTTGCCATTTTAATATCAACTACAATAGAAAGAGAACCTCAAACAAATTAATAAGGCTTGCTTAGAATGACTTAAGAATTTCTTTAAACTAAGAAGTATTAAAAATGAAAAGGACTTTATGATTAATAAGTTGAATCAAATGATAACCGAACTGCTTCTTGGAACAATATTACAACTAATTTCTTCTAGCGGATACGAAGGAATATTTTTATTAATGCTTGCGGAAAGCACACTTTTACCAATACCCTCTGAAGCAGTGCTTCCTTTTGCGGGATACTTGGTTGCACAGGGACAGATGAATCTAATTACCCTTATAATTATTGCAACTCTTGGAACAATAATAGGTTCACTTATTTCTTATTATATTGGAAAATATTTAGGAAAAGAAATACTTTTAAGATATGGAAAATACTTTTTGATAAGAAAAAAAGAACTTGACATTGCACACAACTGGATTGAAAAGCACGGAGCAAAAACAATTTTTATCTGCAGATTTATTCCAATTATAAGGCACATAATTTCGCTCCCTGCAGGAGCCACTGAAATGAAGCGAAGGAAATTTATTACATACACTGCAATGGGCGGACTTATATGGAACACTTTCTTAGTTTTTGTAGGAATAACTTTAGAAAAAAATTGGAGCACAATACTAAACTACACTCAAATAATTGATGTGCTAATACTAATTGGAATAATAATTACAACAATTTTTATCATATTCAAAATGATTAAGAAAAATAAAAAGAAGTGAATGTATGCAGGAAAAAATAATTATTTCAAATCCTAAAAAGTTTGAAAAGAAAAAAGAAATTCTAATAAATTCAGGAGCAAAAGAGCTTCATGTTGTAACTGATTTTGATAAAACCCTCTCAAAGGCATTTGACAGAAACAAACGAATACACACAATAATTGCACAAATCAGGGAAGGCAAATACCTTTCTGATGATTATACAAGAAAATCCTACGAACTGCACGCAAAATATTACCCTATAGAACTGAGCATTACAATCCCACTTGAAGAAAAAAAGAGCAAAATGGTGGAATGGTGGAGCACACACATAAACTTTATCGCAGCAAACGGGATGAACAGAAAAATAGTAAATGATATTGCTGAAAAAAAAATTATTCTTAGAAATGGAACTTTGGAATTTCTCCAAACCCTGAAAAATAAAAAGATCCCCCTACTTATTTTATCTGCGGCTCTAGGAGACGTAATTGACAAATTATTTAAAATAAACAAAGTAAATTACAAAGGAATCTGCATCATTTCAAACTTTTTTAATTTTGATAAAAAAGGAAACGTTTTAGGGTATAAGGGAAAAATAGTCCACTCACTGAATAAAAATGAATTTGAGATAAAAAACACTCTCTTTTACAAGAAAATCAAGAACAGAAAAAACATTATTCTTTTAGGCGATTCTTTGGACGATTTACAAATGGTTGAAGGAACAAAATATAATGAAGTAATAAAAATTGGATTTTTGAATGAAAATGTTAAAGAGAACTTAGACAAATACAAAAAAGCATTTGATGTAGTAATACTAAATGACGGAACAATGGGTTTTGCAAATAAGCTACTTGCAAAAATCAAATAAAAAAATTAAACAAGATTCAAAATAACTACTAACCTATTTAAAGTTCAAATTCAAATATGCAAACCGGTTTTCTAAGTCCGAAAGCATCAACTACTTCTTTCTTTACTTCCCCAATAAATCCTTTCTTGCCATTAATTATAATTTCAGCACTATTCTCACCAAGGAAAGGGAATGCTTTCTTCTTTACTATGCATTCAGCACCCAAATACTTGCAAAGTGAAACAAGAATTGATTTTATTTCAGTAAAATTAACGTTCGAGTGAGTTGAAGCTGCACAAATATGATAACTTTGAGCAACCCCATTTTCAGCATTTTCGTTAATCTCAAGACAAGTACCTATTTCAAAAATTCTCTGAGGAAATTCTTTATCCTTGTTCTTTGAGAAAAAGTCCAATATCTGGGGAGAAAGTCTTTTTCTCAGGATTGCATAATTTAACGAAACAGGATTTGCTATTTCAACTAATTCTTCATTACAAAGTTGCATTTTGTCAGACTGAATTTCCCTTGAAGTTAAATTGTAAGTCATTACTTCTTGCAAATCTAAACCAATGCATCCTTCTCTTGCAAAATCATTTCTTTTGGCTTCAATTAATTCACTGCCAACTACATTCATTTCAATTTTCTCTGGCTCAATATTGTTGAATCCGTAAGAAATTAATAAATCTTCAATTACATCCACTGGATGCATTATATCAGTTCTGTATGAGGGATACTCAACCGTAATTTTGTTTGATTTTATTTTTGCAACGAATCTTGCTCTTGCAAGCAAATCAATTATTTCTTTATCCTTTAACCCTAACCCAGTCATTTTGTTAATTATGTTCTTATCAAAAGTCATTTTTTCTTTTTTGAATTCAGGAGTGTAAATTATTTTTGCAGGATAAGGTTTTGAATCAGAAGGAAAATGAAGCTTGCAGGAATAAATCTTTCCGCCTCTGTCAGCAAGAGTCATGCACATTACTTCAAGTGCAGCAGACATTGTTTCCCATTTGAATCCAGTAACTTCAATAAATAAATTCTTTGTTTTTTGGGTAACTTTACCAGTGTTTTGAGAATTAATTATAGGAGGCATTGAAGCAACAGTTCTATTTGCATCAATTACAATAGGATAAACCTCAGCATCTTTCAATAAGTGGGCATATGCTTTTCCTTTTTCATGCTGGGTTAAAATTTCACTCGGACGCAACTGACTTTTCCATTCAAGAGGAACAAATTCAACTTCATCATCCTTAAATCCCTTGTAATAAATTGGAGGCTGCATTATATCAAAATCATACAAACCGATTCCAAGTTCTTTTCTTTTTCTTCCATAGTTCTCTCCAACTTTTTCCTGGAGCTGAATTAACTGTAATAATAACTCTTCAGTAATCTGCACATCTTTTACTATTGCACAAGCAATCAAGGGCCTAACTTTTAATAAATTAGAATTAATGAAAACATCAACATCAGATTTTTTTACAGAATATTTCCTTATCCCCTTATCTTTGCCAAGTCTGGCTTTGAATTCTCTTGCAATTCCCTCAGTACTCCAAAGGTCCGGCCTGTTTGTTTCCTTACAGTCAATTTTTAGAACATCCCCTTCGAGAGAATCAATTTCCCCCTTAATAAATTCAAGATCAGTTTCTAACTTTTCTTGTGAGTAAGCAGCACCCATTAATTTTTCTAAACCTTTTTTTGATATTTCCAAGTTCGGCATAAAATTCACCATTGTTTTATTCTTATTTTATTTAATTTTTACTTTTCGAGCAATACTCCTTTAGCATTTCTTAAATAACTCAAATCATCTGAAAACAAATATCTAATATCCTTAATTCCTAATTTAAACATTGCAAGTCTATCAATACCCATTCCCCAAGCAATTACATTTTGTTCTATTCCTAAGTTCTTGAGCATTTCAGGTCTGAACATTCCTGCCCCTGCAAATTCAATCCAACCCATTTCAGGGTGCTTCGCGCTCAATTGAACGCTTGGTTCCGTGAAGGGATAATAATCAGGGAAGAATTTTACTTTCTCTGCCCCTGCTACTTCAATTGCAAAATCTTTTAACATTCCTAATAAATGTCTGAAATTCAAATCGTCGCCAATAATGAATCCTTCCATTTGATTAAATTCCAATAAGTGAGTTGCATCAAGTACATCAGGTCGAAAGCAGCGAGCAATTGCAAAATATTTCTGAGGAACTTTAACTCCTTTAACTAATTGTTTTGCAGTGTGAGCTGTTCCATGAGCAGAGGGCATTAAGCGGCTTGCAATATCCCTGTTCCACTCATATCTCCATCCTTTACTTTTACTTACTCCCCCATTCTCGTGAGCCGCTTTAATTGCATCAACAATTCTCTTCTCAGGAAGCTCTGCAGTTTTTGGATATTTCAATTGATACGTGTCAGTCCAAGTCCGAGCAGGATGATTCTGCGGCTGAAACAATACATCAAAATTGTAAAACTCTGTTGTAACTAAAGAAGTAGGCATTTCAGCAAATCCTAAAGAAACTAATTTTCCTCTGATTTGCTGCAAAAACTGAATATAAGGCGCTCTTTTTCCTGCAAATAAAGTAGGAACTTCCCCTTCAACATCAAACACTCTTTCAACTTTTTGCGTTGACAAAATATTTTTTGCTTCTTCTCCAACAGAAGAAATTTTAATTAATCGAACAATAGTTCTTTTCTTTTCAACTAATCCTCTCTTCTGCAAATCAACTATTTTTTCATTATCTATTTTCTTTGAACCAAAAATATCTTGCAAAATATTTTGTTCTGAAAAATCCTGAGAGTCGCCTGCAACACCAGTCTCCTCAATACTTCCTGCACTAATTACTACAAACGCTTTTCTTTTGTTTATTCCTAGTGCCGCCATGAATTCCTGTTTTGATAACTGTGATTTTTGTTCAAGTTCGCTAAAAGTTGATTTTCCGCCAAGCTCTCTTAAAGTATTTAATAAAATTGTTTCAGGCATTCCCTTTTTTAGAGCAACTTCGCCGGCAGGAGTAAGAACAAAATTTTCGCCTTCGCTTTCTTCAATAATCGCCAAACCTTTTTCTTTAAGCCAAGCAGAAGCTCTTCTAACTGAGTCAATTCCAACCCCTGAAGCAAGAGCAACTTTGTCTAAATTAACTAAATTAGCATCAATGTTCAAAAGCACACTTCTTTCAATTTCTGAAAGCTCCTTTACTTTTTCACTTAAGTTAGACATTACATAGTTGGAATTAGTTGTTATTTTAAAGGTTTAAGATTAGGCCAAAACCCACCTTTAAAGCAATGAACCAAAAAGCCAAAAAACAGCAAAATATTTAAGGGTGTGGGTAGAAGAGATTAGTATAGAAAAGGCAAACATTGGCTAAAAATGGGTGAACTAAAAAAATTGTTTGAAGGTTTATTTATGGTCGAAATACAAAAAACACTTGATGGATATTTTACAAAATTACAAAAAAAAGCTGCTGACACTTTACCTCACTTTGTAGCATTCATGTTTTTTATTGTAGCAATTGGAGCATTCATTGGAGTAGCAGTTGCACAAAACTATCCAGGACAAGCAATGCTTGCAATATTACTGCCGGCACTTGCAGGAGCTTTAGCATACTATAACAGAGCATTTGCAACAGCAGTGTTTTTGATAATGATACTTTTTGTATTCATATTGTAAATAAATATTAACTGAATCAATTTGCTTCTTTATTCAACAATTGACGAAACTAAGTAAATGCTTTTAACTGAAAAACAAAACTTCTTCATTATGAACAATAGGGGCTTTGTCGGATTTGTTTTAATTCTTGCAATGCTAACCCTACTTTTGTTTTTTTCAATTCAATTAAACCAAAACAATGAAAACATAAACAAAACAAAAAACGAGTTAATCAAAGCAGAACAGTCAAATAAGGACAGAACAATACTCGAAAATAATGTTGACAAAATAATTAGCACTAAACTAAACGAGCAAATAATTTCACAAAACTTCAACACACAACTCGCAAAAACTTCAATTAACTCAAGTCTTGCAAACTACTTGAAAGACAAAGCAAAAGTATACTTGGTAAATGAACAAAAAAGCGAAGTAAGTACTTTATTTTTGAATCAAAATAGCACAGTGCAACTACTAAAAAGCGAATACTTTATTTATGCAGAATATGTCTACTCACCAAACACTATCACAACAAAAATAAAGCAAATATTAGGAAACAAAATACTTACTGAATTTATTTTTCCATCAAATTATACCAAAACTATAACAGAGGCGATATAAAAAATGAATTCAATCGAAGCACTAATTGCGATTTTGGCACTCATTGCAAGTATTGGAATACTAATTGAAACAGTTAATTTGCAAAAAGATAATTTTCAAAATGCTATTGATGCAATAACCGCAAAAACCAATTCATTAAACTGCACATTTTTAATTGATTCAATCATAAGCAACTCTGCTAATAATTACAGCAGTGAACTAAACTGTACTGCAAACAAAAATAGTGTAAGTTCTAAATCAAATGAAATAACAAAAACCTCTTACATACTTACAGAAGCCACTAGCGACATCACTCTTACTGTGACTAAATATGACCACTACAAATAAATTTTTATTAAATCAAAAAGGGATTATCTTTTCTACTGATGCAGTAATCAGTTTCATAATTGCACTATTCACAACTATGATTTTTGTTTTATACCTTTCAAATATTGCAACAAACGAGCAGCAAAATATTGAACAAATTGAACTTGATGAAAAAGCAATATTTGTTATTGATTCAATGGTAAAAAATCAAAATATAGAAAATGCGATTCTTGGAGCATGCAACTATGATTTAAGCAAAAAAAGAGTGATGCCAAACAATTTGAATTTTACTCAAATAACAACAAACTCCAAAACTATTGAAAGTAAAAACTTCTTTGTAAAAGATATTAAAATAACATTCACTCAAACAAATCAAAAAGAAACTATTTTACTAACCGAACAAACTTCAAAAAGATGCATTAATGTAAAACGATTTGCACTAATTGATGGAAGAAAAGCAATTATTGAGGTAACTACATGCAAAAAAGAACTGTAACTAAAGGATTTGTTTTTACCTTTGAAGCAATTCTTACAATGCTTTTATTTACACTAATGCTATTTGCAATTCCAACTCAAACCAACCCAAACCTAAAAGAAGTGTTAATACTGCAACAATCAAATGATCTTCTTAGGGTTTGGAGCCAAACTTATCCCACTGAACAGGAAATGATTTCAGATGCAAAAATTGTTTTTCAAAATAATTCAACTGTAAAAATAAATGGAAAAGAACTAATTACTTGCCAAGGTAAAAATAAGATTTCAACAGAAGGGATTCTTTTGGATGATTTGCTTGTTGAAAACAACATAACAATAATTGTATGTTATAACTAATTAAAACAAAAAATATTATTCTTCAAAAGAAACTATAATACCTTTATTTGTTTTCTTGAGAATTATTACAAAGCTTTTTTCAAAATAGATTTTTGGAATAATTTGAATAACATTTGTTTCAACTTCAAACAATTTTGACTCTGTAGAAATATTTAGTTTAGTTCCCGTTGAATAAAACGAAATGCTCTTTACTGGAGAATATTCAAAAGTTTTTACTGTTCCTTCCCCAAGAAAAGTCATTAAAGAAATATTTTCACTTAATTCATCTGCAATTGATTTTGCAAGCAAATCATCACTTGTGCTCAAAAAGGAGTCTACTGTACCTGACGCAATTGGTAAAAATATGCCCAAAATCCCAAAAAACGCAGTCACTAAAATTAAGTACTCTAAGGAGGATTGACCTTTTTGGTTTATTTGCAAAAGCCTTTTTGAACACATGCAAAATTACCATAAACAAATTAATTTACTTTATATCATCAATTTTCTTGAAAATACTGTCAGAGGTTTCTTCAAGCTTTTTGCTTCCTTCTTCACTAGTTGCCTGAAGCTGGGAAACTAAAATCAATACTACCGCAACAACTGCTGCAAGTACTATTATCAGTTCCACTGAAATCTGGGCCTTATCTTCAAGAAATATTTTTTCAGAATTCATTAAATCACAAAAGAGCTTCTTTTTGATCAAATAAAAAGCTTTACAAGATTTCGTTAAATGACGAAGGAGGCAAATTGTTAGTTATTTAAAGATTCTCTTTGATATACATTTGTTATGAGTGCAGAAAAAAAGGGATTACTTTACTTTTCACCGCAGGAAAAGAAAGATTTGATTATTTCTTGGTTAACTTTAAGCTTGGCTTTTGCAATAATGATTAATCCAGTATTTTTTAACATTAGTAACTTACTAGTTTCATTTCCAATCGCGCTAATTGCTGTCGGAACAGGATTTGTTCTGCACGAACTTGCACATAGAGAAGCTGCTAAATATTATGGATTTCATTCTGAATACAGAGCATGGTATGAAGGATTAGTTTTTGCTGTGGCCTTAGCAATAATCTCGCAAGGAACTTTTATTTTTGCTGCTCCTGGAGCAACTTACTTTTTTGCAGAAAAAGTTTCAACAAAACAAAACGGGATAATTTCACTTGCAGGTCCCGTAACTAACTTAATCTTAGGAATATTACTAATGATAATTGCAACAATGTTCAAAGGAGATTTTCTCAACACAGTATTTTCACTTGCAGGGCAAATCAATTTCTTCTTTGCACTATTCAACTTGCTCCCAATTTTGATGCTTGACGGTTCAAAAGTATTTGCTTGGAACAAAGCTATTTGGGTAGCATTCTTTGGAATAAGCGCAGTATTTGTATTCTTGCCTGGATTATTCTTTTAGAAAATAAAAAAATAGAACTAATTCTAATATCAAAAGACATTAATTTAGGCTTCAATGCTGCCTTTTGATAGCATTCAAAATTGCATCAATTTTGAAATTTTAAAAGGCTTTAGCCTTTTAAAGCTATCAAAGGACTTGTTCCATTATTAAAGTCCTTTGATATAAAATAAAATTTAAATTAAAAAAGTTAGAAGAACTTTATCCAAC
>JAVHOV010000017.1:0-14559 GCA_036170245.1 archaeon
TCGCTTTCATCCGCATCTTAAAAGATGCAGATTTCCCGCTCGACTAATTAAAAATCCTTCATCAATTTAGTCAAAACTATTTCAAATTTAATACTAAATGTGTATTTATTACTTATTAGAAGGAAATTTTATTTGCAATTTGCACCAAAAGCATCTATAAAGAGTAATTTGCATTAAAATTAATATGAAAATTGTCATTGCAAGTGGATACTATGACCCAATACATGATGGGCACATTGAAGCATTATTTTTATCTAAAGAACTTGGGGATAAATTAGTTGTAATCCTGAACAATGATGACCAAGCTGTTTTGAAAAAAGGGAAACCTTTTATGAATCAAAAAGTGAGAAAAAAAATTGTTTCTGCAATTAAACCGGTTGATGAAGTTTTCCTAAGTATTGATAAGGATGCAAGTGTGTGCAAAAGCATTGAAGCAATTTTTGAAAAATACCATCAAGGAAATGAAATAATTTTTGCAAAAGGCGGAGACAGATTTTCTGGAGAAATTCCAGAAAAAAAAGTTTGTGATAGACTTGGGATTAAGATAGTTGACGGACTTGGCTCAAAAATTAATTCTTCAAAAAACTACTATGAAACTAAACAGTAAACAACAAATTCTTAATTGGATTATTTAATCAAAAAATAAAATCAAAATAAACTTATTCTAAATTAAGAAGTAGAAAATAATGAAATAATTTAAAAAAATTAAGTAATTATCGCTTTTGTTCAATAAAAGCTTTTTTAGAGCAAAAAATTTTTAACAAAGAATAAATACTTCCAGCAATGCAGTATAATGATTGAAATGGACAAATTACCTTATCTAATTGAGTCCCAACAGTTTAGTAAAGAGCTTCTTTTTTCTCTTTTTAAGAGAGCCGACGAACTAAGGGAAAATAAAACACATGATTCGCTGAAAGGAAAAGTGCTTGCAACCCTTTTTTATGAGCCAAGTACCAGAACAAGATTAAGTTTTGAAAGTGCAATGCTCAAAATGGGTGGAGGAGTTGTTAGTACTGAAAACGCCAAAGAATTTTCAAGTGCCATCAAAGGAGAATCTTTGGAAGATACCATTAGAGTTGTTTCATCATATGCGGATTGCATTGTAATGAGACATTATGAGGAAGGTTCTGCAAAAAAAGCCGCACTGGTTGCTCAAGTCCCATTCATTAATGCGGGCGATGGAAAAGGACAGCACCCAACCCAAGCACTATTGGACTTGTACACAATTTATAGAGAACTGGGTAAAGTTGACGGAATTACTATTGCAATGGTTGGTGATTTGGCTAATGGAAGAACAGTGCACTCCTTATCATACTTGCTTGGAAAGTTCTCAAACATAAAAATAATTTTTGTTTCTCCACCCAATCTTAAAATAAAGGAAGGAATCAAAGAGTACTTGACAAGACACAATGTGTTGTATGAGGATAAATCAAATTTAAGTGAAGTACTTCCAATTGCGGATATAATTTATATGACTAGAATTCAAAAAGAAAGAATGACTCAGGAGGATTATGAGCTGGCAAAAGGCAAATATACCATTAACTCACTTAATTTAGGACAAGTTAAATCAACTTCTCGAATAATGCACCCTCTGCCCCATGTGGAAGAAATTGATATTCCAATTGAAGTTGAAAATAGTGATAAGAGAGTTGCATACTTTAGGCAAGCTGAAAATGGAGTGTTTGCTAGAATGGCACTTTTGGAGCATTTGATAAAATAGACTAAATAATCATGCAAGCAAAAAATTAAACAAATATCCTAGAAGAGTAAATGAAATAAATAAAGTAAGAGCAAATATTGCAAGTAGCTTTGGCTTGAGTACTTTTCTTAGAATTATCATTTCAGGTAGAGATAATCCAATTACTGCCATCATAAATGCAAGTGCTGTTCCTATTGGTAATCCTTTAGCTATCAATACACCCAAAATTGGCACCATTCCCGCAGCATTAGAATACAAAGGTATTCCAATTAACACTGCAATTGGAACAGCAAATAAATTATCTTTCCCAGCTATTTGAATTAATAAATCACTAGGAGCATAACCATGGATTACTCCCCCAATCGCAATTCCAAATAATAAATAGGGAAGGACTTTAAGAGTAATATTTTTTGATTCCTTTAACCCAAAATCAATTCTTTTTTTCCAATTCATTTTTTCTTCTCTAGATTTCACTACGTGCATTTCATAAACGAAGGGTTCTATTTCTTTCTCTAGATTCAATCTGCCAATTATTATTCCAGCAACTATTGCTACAAAGAGTCCTGATCCTATGTAAAGTAAAGCTATTTCCCAACCAAACATTGCTAGTAGCATTGTTGCAGCAACTTCATTAATTAAAGGTGAAGCAATTAGAAAAGAAAAAGTTATTCCTAAAGGAATTCCGCTTTCAACAAAACCAATGAATAAAGGAACTGCAGAACAAGAGCAAAAAGGAGTTGGTACCCCTAAAAGTGCTGCCAAGATATTTCCAAAGCCTTCCTTCTTTTTTCCGACAAGCTTTTTTACTTTATCAGGAGTAATAAAAGTTCTTATTACCCCAACAACAAAAACAATAATCAAAAGCAATAAAGTTACTTTGATTGAATCATAAATAAAAAAGTTAAGTGCACTTGCTAAACTTGAGTCTTTTGCTAAATTCAGGAAAGAGTAAGTTACCCAATCACTAAACCACTGAGCAGGAATAAATGGATCTATCATACATTAATCACTTTTGCACTTAACTTCAACTTACAATTTTTTAACTAATTTTTTGCTTTTAGCCCCAAAGCCGCAACTATTGCAACTATCAAGTACATTACAAGTCCATACACACAAGCAGGAAGGGTAAATACTTTTGCGGAGCAGGAACCTATTGCACAAGTCGCCTGAAATATTTCAGTATAACTTAAGTATCCTGAAAATAAAACTCCTAAAACGGCAAGTCCTAAAATTATTTTCAATGCTTTTTGTTTATTCATTCTTTCACCTCCATTAAAATAAAAAAATGAAGTATAAGTTATTCCTTAAGTTTAATTGTTCTTCTGTCTTCAACCACTGTTTTTACTTTATTATCCCAAACTTTGATTCTAACAGGTTTTGCTTTCCTAAAAGTCATTCTGTATTGAGATTGATTCTTTTCAGTAGGAATAGCCCCGCGATATTCAAATTTAGGCCCAAGAGTATGCTGCAACCTTTCAACAAGAACTTCCCCAAATGGCTTTCCCATTTTTATTTCAAATGCATTTTGTTCTTCTTTCTTTCCGACAGCACCTTGAATGTTTGCAATTGTAATTACTGTATTTTTTCCTTCAGTGTGGAAATTAAAACCAACTCTACCAACATAACCTTTTGGCGACCAAAGCTGCAATTGCCACATTGCTTCAGGACATCCAGAAACCCCAAATCTGTTATGTTCTTTTTGAATTGAATCAGTTTGTGCAAATTTTAATTCATAATTAGATCCAATTCTTTGAGAAAATCTATGAGAAACATTTTCAGTTCCAAGTTCAAAATTTCTTAGAGATCTTGCTAATTGAAGAATATGTATTTGCCCAACAAAACTTGCACCATAAGCTTTATTTTGCCCTTGAGTTCTTGAAGAATAAACTGATCTTAAACCATTTTCAAGATCAAAAGTAGAAAAACCCAATTCTTTTTTAAGTTCAGCATATTTTTTAGCCAAACTCCATCGAACATCGCTTGGTTCAATTACATGTTTAAACAAGAAAATACTAGCATCATGAAGTTCAGATAGATTCAATTTGGATTCAATTCTAGCTTTTTTAGTAAATCCCCTATTCAATCCTTCTCTCTCAAAAAGTCTCGCAAAGTGAACAGGAGTATGAATTGGCCTAAATTTCTTAATAACCATATTAATGAAATATACATTATTTGAGTTAATATTATTATTGCAAAGGGCAAAATTCACCAATTTTCTGCCAAATGACCCAAATTTTTTAACCCACATAGAAGGTTTATAAATATAATAGTTATATAACATAACTATTAAGTGCTGTTTTAAGAAAGCATTTTTTAATGGTGAGAAATATGAAATCAAGTAAATATCTTTTAGGTGTAATATTAGGGTTGTTATTATGCTCGACATTTGTAATGGCAAATTTGAGTGTAAGTTCAGTTAATTATACCCCATCTCCAGCATACCCTGGAACTTACATAGACTTCACAGCGCATATCTATAATGATTCATATTCAGTAGCAAACAATGTTGAATTAAAGTTTGATTTAAGCAAAAACAATTCATATTCAATTTACCCATTCAGTTTTGACTCAAACGAAGCTGCAATTAAAAAAATAGGCAATTTGCCAGCTTATCAATCTGCAATTGTTAATTATAGAATATTAGTTGACCCTAGTGCATTTGACGGAACTTACACAGTTAACTTAAGCGTTCATGACGAAGATTCTCCATACAAAACAACTCCATTCACAATAACAGTACTTAATAGAAAACCAGTTCTTTCTGTAGTTTCAATCACACCTGATGAAATGAGTATAGGAAAGAAAACAGAACTAACTTTATTAATTAAAAACAACGGATCAAGTACTGCAAGCGATATTTCAATTGGTGTTGGAGAAGATAGAACAGTTACTGCAGGAGGAACAGTTGTTGAAAGAACAATTATTCCAATAGGCGCAGCTTTTTCACATATTGAAAAAATTAACCCTAACGAAACAATTGAAGTTAAAATTCCTTTAATGATTAATCCAGGAACTACTCCAAAAGCTTACTTTGTTCCAATCAAAATGGAATTCTATGATGAAAATAAAACAAAATATTCTGATGTTGATTATGTTGGAATAAAGGTATTCAATGAATCAGGGATGAATGCAACTATAGCATCAGTCACTCCTCTTATTACACCAGGGACTAAATCAAAAATAACTCTCGATATATCAAATACCGGACTAGGAATAGCAAATGCTGTCTTAGTAAAATTAACTTCAACAACTGGAACCTTGGAACCAGCTGAATATTATATCGGTTCATTAAATCCAGATAATTTATATTCAATACAAACAGATTTAATTGTTCCAAAAAATACTGCCCCAGGAATATACCAGCTTAATGCCCAAATAACATACAAAGATGCATTTGGTGAAGAAAAAAATGAAAAGAAAATAATTTCATTTACAGTTCATTCAAATGAAGAACTCGGTATAACCCAAGAATTAGATTATGGATTCATATACATAATTTTAGGGATTGTATTTGTTTTAGGTTTAGGATTTTTGTTCAAAGACAATATTAAAGGTTTTGCAAAAAGAGGGAATAAACAATGAACACAAAACTTGACAGCACAACAGAATCAATAATGATGCTGTTTCCTTTCATTTTCAAAACTCTTTTGAAATCAAAAGACAAAAATGAACCAGTGCACATAATGAGCCCAAAAAACAGATCTTTAATGGTACTAAAGAAAAATGGAGTTATGCCAGTATCAGAACTGGGAAAGAAACTTTGTATTTCAAAACCAAACATGACTTCATTGACTGATTCGCTCATTAAAGAAGGGTTCATAGAAAGAAGTGATAATAAAAATGACAGAAGAATAATTCTTTTAACAATTACAAAGAAAGGAGAAACTGAAGCAAAGAAAATATTTGACAATGCTAAAGAAACTGTAAAAGAAAACCTTTCGAAATTGGATGAAAAAGATTTGGAAGAACTATGCGAATCAATTGCTAAAATAAAAAATATTTTTTCAAAAATAAAGGGGAATGATGAAAATGGCTCAAAAAAATGCTGAAAAACCAACTGCTCAAAAAGAAACTACTCTTGAGGAAAATAAACAAAACCCCTTGTTTAAACTAATTGCAAATCCTAAATTTAAATTAGCAATTATATTTGTAATAATAATGGTTGCGGTATTTGGAATTATCTATTTTGGACAATCACAGAACCAAATCTATATTGAGGATGCAACAATTAGTGCCCCGATTATTTCATTAACTCCCCAAATAGCAGGAACAATTGACAAAATATTTGTTAAAGAAGGGGATTATGTTACAAGAAATCAGGTTCTTGCAAAAGTTGCAGGAAAAAACATTGTTGCAAAAACTGATGGAATAATTACTATGGTAAAGAATACTCCAGGCCAAAATATTTCACTAACTGACCCAATAGTTCAAATGTTTGACCCAAGCGAATTAAGATTAATTAAAAAAAAGAAATAGTTCAAAGGAATTAATCCTTTGAACACTAATTAATATTTGTTTTACTTTTTCTTGAACTTGTTATTTAGAGTTTTAGCTAATTCCAATATATCTACTGGCACTGCTAAAATTACAGTATTGCTTGGACTTGGACCCAAACTGTCAATTGATTGCAATGTTCTTAATTGCATTGCCCCTTGAGTCTTAGCCATAATGTTTGCAGCTTTTGCAAGGTTAGTAGCAGCAATTGCATCTCCTTCAGATTTAATGATTGTTGCTCTCTTTTCTCTTTCTGAACTAGCTTGTCGAGACATAATTCTCTTCAAGTCTTCAGGCATATCAATATCTTGTAACTTTATTTCAGTTATTTCAAGACCCCAATTTTCACAAGCTTTCTCAACTATTTTCTCTATATCCTGACCAATACTTTCTCTTTCTGATAGTACTTGATCCAGTGTCATGCTTCCTGCTACATCTCTTAATGCAGTCTGCGCATACTGCGAAACAGCATATTCAAAATCCTGTATCTTTATTACAGCAGTTTGTGCATCAACAACTTTGAAGTAAACTACTCCGTTAATTGCTACAGGCACGTTATCCTTTGTTATTACTTGCTGTCTTGGAATATCAATTGTCACAATTCTCATATCTATTTTTCTAACAACATCAAGAATTGGGATTATTATCCTTAACCCAGGCTGTAAAGTATCCTTGTACTTTCCTAGTCTAAATCTCACTGCGGTTTCCCACTGGTTAACTATTCTAATTCCTGCAATCATCAAAAAAATTATTATTATCACGATGAATGGAATGAATCCTAAAAATACTGCTAATAATACATCAGCCAAACCCATAATTTTCCCCCGTTTATGTTAATAATTTTAGAATTATATTTGCTTTTAAAAGAATTGGATGAAACTAGTTAATCGCTTTTTCAATATAATCCACATCAAGTTCCTGATTTGATTGAATTGCTACAATTCGGCACCCGTACTTCTTTGCTTTCTCTTTAATATTACTTAACTTTTCAGTTTCTAATATCTCTATTGCAACTGATTTTTCGGGCAAGTAAATATCTGCCCTGCTTTCCACATTAATTCTAGCTTCTGTCCAAAAGGGTTCATTAAGCATTTTTAGAAAATAACACACTTCGGACTTTTTCAAGTAATGCGTTTTGCTCTCGCTCTTTGTACTAAAATTAATTACATTTAGTTTATTGTTCTGCTTTAATCTCCAATCAACCTGCATAAAAATACCTTTCCAATAAAATGATGATTTGGACATTTAAGAATCAAGTACTAAGTAAGATGCCGGCGTGATGAAACTAAAATTAGTTTTCTTTTTTAACCAATTTTTTAAAAAACACATTATATAGTTCTACAATAACCGAAGCAGTAAGGTAAGACAAGACAAAAGCAGTGTAGAAATTAAAAATTGAAAATCCGCAAAAACAAACTATTTCCCCCACACAGCAACTTAAAGTATAATAACTTGGAATCAGAATAACTAGAAAAATTGCTAACAGAACAACCTTGGGTTTAGTCAGCCAGAACAAATCTCTAATAAGCATCTAAATAAAACCTTAACAAAACGGATTATAATAGTTACTTTAAGAAAAAACGAATTAGACTTAATTCTTAGAGTGAATGCGGAAAGCCCGCCAAAACTTATTAAAAATAATATAAGTTTTAGGTATTTAGGTAGATGAGTTCTTGTATATTCATCTACCTAATTAGACTCACGTTTAGGTAGATGAGTTTATATATATTTATCTACCTAAATTAGTATATGACACTGACTATTAAGAAAGTAAGTGGTAAGGACTATTACTATTCAGTTCTAAGTTTTTATGTAATTGACAAATCAAGAAATTTTAGCAAATATATTGGTTTAGAAAAACCATCCATGGAAGTATTAGAAAAGACTGAAGATGAATTTAGGGATGAAATAATTACAAGACTTTCAAAAAAACCATACACTCAAGAATTTGTTTCAAAAGACGATGTTATTAAATCGCTTCTATTTAGAGACTCTTTTCTAAAAAAATATAATTCTTTAACGAGTGTAAAAAAGAAAAAATATGATACAGAGAGTATAGATTCTTTTACGTTGACAACTCTTACAACCGAAGAAGTGGATGTTGATATTAATGATGTTATAAATGCTAGAAAAAAGACTACTCCTTTGACTGAAAGAGAACAAATTAGTAAAAACATGCTTAATGCTATTACTTCAATTAATGAACCTCACCCACTTGACAGAAAATATTTTCTTGAATTGCACAAAACTATTATGGCAACTTTCAAACATAAAAGACCTGGACTTATAAGAAACAAGAATGTGCATTTGTACGCAAGTGATGGAAAATCAATTAGTCGTGAATTAACTTACACCCCCCCGCATTACAATGAAGTAAGCGGCTTGCTTAATGAATTTCTTAGTTGGTATACTACATGCAATCTTAATCCAATAGAAAAATCTGCTATGGCTCATTATAAACTTTATAGACTTCACCCATTTTTAGATGGGAATAAAAGAATGTGTAGACTTTTAGTTAACAAAACTTTATTTGATGAAAAGTTTCCTCTTCTCAATATTTCATTTGAAAAGGAAAAGTACTTTACTGCAATAATTAGTGCAGTAGAAAACAAGAAACCACAATTATTAGTTGAGTTTGCATTACAAACATATTACAAACAAGTCAAGCAATTTATTAGCAATTAAATAATTAGGTATTCAATCTAATTCCTTTTTGGTCGTCTAAGTCAATTACTATTAACTGATGACCATTTTTTTGGTTTTGTCCGAAGCTTATTGAATATTTTTTATCCGGACAGTATTTTTCTCCTACATATAGGCGAGGCACATTTATCAGGTAGTGATAGTCTCTTGTTCCTCTGCCTTTCAAACGTAACTTATTGTAGGATTTGAGTCCTTCTTGAAAGGAGTAGATTATTTGTTGTGCTTTTAGAGCAATGTTGATGTAGGCAGTTTCTTCCATTCTTTGACCTCCTTTGGTTGAAGCATTGCTTGGTGGACTTCTTCTAAAACTATTTCTTCTTCTGGTAGTAGTACTCCACCTAATCTTTTTATTTCTTCTAGTACTTCTGCGTATATTTTTGAAATCATGTTAAATCACTAAATTGACTTGCTGTTTGAGTTACTTATAAACTTTAAGTTTTTTTATTTTAAAATAATTGAACTAATTCCGATTTTTTTGAATTTTTTGTACAGATTCTTTATATATCACTCAACGAGAAGATGATTTTTAGAGAGAAAAAGAAATTTTTTTCTTTAAGGAGGAAGTGAGATGATGAAAAGAAGTTTGTTAATAGTCATGGCAGTAATGCTAGTAACTCAATTAGTTTTTGCTGCTTCAGTAAGTGACATTACAGAACCTATAACAAAAATCTATGATTTGATTAAAGGAGTTGTTTCAGTTGTTGGAGTAATTTCAATTACCGTTGCTGGAGCAATGTACATGTTCTCTGGATCAAATATTCAAGCTAGAGAAAATTCTAAGTCAATGGTAACGTACGCAGTAGTTGGATTAGTGTTAGTTTGGGTTGCGCCATTAATAGTAACCTATTTGACAGCATCAGCGTTATGAAAGGAGATTGTGGGAAAATGTTTAAATGGTTTGAATGGTTTCTACCAGCAATACTAATAATAAGTTTGCTGGCACCCTACTCCTACGCAATTACTGTTAGAATAGATGTTTCGGGAATAATTAATGCAGTAAATGGAAATACACAAAGTACACAACAAGCACAAGAAGACACCAGAGATACACTCAATACTTCTTTACTTGGTTTGCCCCTAGGAATGTTCGGACTATTCACTAACTCAATGAAAGAGTCAATCAAAAATTTTAACACAAGCCTACTAGACTTAACTAAAGAATTGCTTTCAGCTAATCCAGATCCTCAATTAATGTTTGGTTGGTGGCAATCAATCACAATAATAATTTCATCATTTTATTTACTAATCTTTTTGTTAATAGGATTTAATTTTTTGATTAATGGACACAGTATTGTGAAAAGAGAACAATCTAAGGAATGGTTGAAGAATGCAGTGATAATGATTATTGGAGTAAGCACCTCATTTTACTTATATGAATTAATTCTTGGTTTGGGTAGTGGGATAACTAAGTTTATGTGGATGACTGGATTTGAACAATTCTTTTCAACCACAATGTTTGACGGCTCAGGAATGCTAATGCTATTATCTTTTTTAGTTTCAATTACACTCGCACTAGTAACACTATTTTTCAGATACTTGTTTTTGTTAGTTGGAGTAGTTTTGTTTCCAATTGGAATTTTTCTTTATCTTACTCCTAAGTTTGAGAATTGGGGCAAAGTAATTTTTAATTTTATTGGAATAATGCTTGCAATTCAATTTGTTGATGTCATCGTTCTAATCGCAACTCAACAAGCAATTACTCAACTTGTAGGAAATGCAGGAGCAGGATTCATTTTACCTTTAGGTTTCTTGATTGTTGCAATCATCAACTCTGCCATGATGATATACTCTATTCTAAAATCAGCCCTCGCAATTGCCAACAACGCACCCATAATCAACATGGCAGTAAGTGCACTATCAGGAAATATAGTGGGTGCAGTTGGCAGTGCAAAACAAAGCGGAACAGTGAACTAAAATGTCTTATGAAATACCAAAAAATTTGAAATACGAAGAAAAGTTCTTCTTCAACTTATCTTTGAGTCAAGCTGGTTGGCTCGGATTATTTGGAACCTTAGGGGCAATAGTTTTTCTAAAAACCCCTTTGCCTTTCGAATTCAAACTAGTACTAGGAGTATTGCTCTTAGCTATTGGTGGAGGATTTGCTTTTCTAAATCTTCGAGAACATTTGACTACTTTTGCTAATTATTTTTTGCGACCTAAGGAACTTGGTTATTTGGATAAAGAAATGGAGAGTTTTATTGAAGTAAAAAGAATTGCGGACAATACTTTATTTTTAACTAATAATTCTGCTAAAGCAATTATACAAATTCAACCAATTAACTTTCATATCCTTGATGTTAGAAACCAACAAGCAATAATTTCAGCTTACAAAGACTTTCTAAATTCTCTAGATTTTCCAATTCAAATAGTAATGAGAACAGTAAACCTTTCCCTAGAAGAATACCTCAAAACACTCGGACAGAAAGTAAAAAAGTCTAAGAATGAAAAGATGCATAAGCAATTTGCTGACTTTAAAGATTTTATTTTAAATTACATTGAAAACCACGCAGTAAAAAATCGTTTGTTCTATATTGTGATTCCTTCGGATGAAAAAAACCCAAAGTATATTTTAAACCAACTTGATATTCGTGTTACTCTTTGTCAAGAGAAGCTAAAATCATGTAACCTAACAACTAAGCGATTGAATACTAATGAACTCGTTTCGATGCTTTCGAGTTACTTTGAAGGATTTATTGAAAATGGTAATGAGTACCTTTCAGTTTTGTCATTCTTAGAAAAACAAAAGGAGGTGACTCAATGACAGACCAAACGCCAAGAGAACTCTCTGTGATTTTGTACAATGGAAAAAGATACTTTGTAGACCACAGACTGCACCAAATGAGAAACGTGACAAACCCTAACGATTGCATCCAATTCTAAACTAAATGGAGGTGAAGGTGGATGATAACAAAATACAGAAGAAGAATGAACAGCATCTTAGAAAAAATATTAGGAAAAAAACAAGCAACGATTCAAGAAAGTGTAGTGCCTAAAAGTGAGGAACATGAGCTTTGTGAGAACGAAAACAATCAAGGGCAATCAGTACAGCTACCTAGTGGAGAACAATAGAGTGAACGGAAAAGTGAAACAAAAATGCATACAATACTTAGGAAGGATTTACAATGAAGGAATTAGAGAAACTACTCAAACCATCGTACGTCAAAAATGAATTCGACTGCCTAAAAGTAAACGAACAAATGACACGAACAATAATGGCAGTAGGATACCCAAGAACTATTAGAGAAGGTTGGCTAGACTCAATCATTTCCAGTGAAGGAAATTTTGATATGTCAATGCACATCAAGCCTAGCCACATTGCTTCAATCATAACCCAACTCAATCAAGAATTAGTAAAACAAGAATCCGACCTAATGTCAGCCCAAATGAAAGGCATAGTAAACCCCTCTCTAAAACTCCAACACCAAGACACCCTAAACGTTTTAGAAAAACTCCAAAAAGGTGAAGAGAAACTATTCAACATTTCTCTTTACCTCGGAGCAAGAGCATACGACAAAGAAAAACTCGATTTACTAACAAAAAAGATTCTAGCAGAATTAAATTCAATAATGATAATACCAAAAATACCTTTTTTGAAAATGAATGAAGGTGCAAAAGCACTCTACCCCATACAAGAAGATAAGTTGAACATTAATAGAAATATTCCTAGTGATGCTTTAGCCGCTTGCTTTCCATTCACCACAGCTTATTTGAATATTGACCAAGAAGGAATCCTATTCGGCTTAAACAAAATCAACAACATCCCAATTATTTTAGACCCATTTCACTTTGCAAATTACAACGGACTAATACTAGGAACATCAGGAGGAGGAAAAAGTGTTACTGCAAAACTCTTTATTCTTAGAAATATTTTGCGCGGAGTAAAAACAATTATGATTGATCCTCAAGGAGAATACGTTGACCTAACCAAAGCATACAATGGACAATTAGTTGAAATTCACAGAGAAAGTAAATCAATAATTAACCCATTTGATTTAATGAATTCCGACTTGGGAGAAAAAACAATTACCTTAATGGATTTATTCAAAATACTTTGTGGAGAACTAACTGAAGTTCAAAAAAATATTTTAGATAAAGCAATTCACATTAGTTATCAGCAAAAAGGAATCCTACCAGAAGACTCAAATACTTGGACTAAAGAACCTCCAATAATGGAAGACCTGTATAATGAAATAATTAAAGAAAAAAAGACAGCATCTCGCTTAGAAAAAATGACATACGAAGCTTTAGAGAATAGATTGAGGATTTATGTAAAAGGCTCTTTTTCATTTATCAACAAGCAAACTAGTCTTGATTTGACTAATGATTTAATTTGTTTTAACATCGCAAACATGCCTTCACAAATTAAACCTGTAATGATGTATTTGATTCTTGATTTTGTTCATAAGAAAATGCAAAAAGATAAAGAAAGAAAAACTTTGATTATTGATGAGGCTTGGTCTTTGTTACAATTTGCAGAAAACTCAAAATCAATCTTCGAACTAATAAAAACTGCAAGAAAATTTGGTTTAGGAATAGTAATTATTACTCAAGAAGTAGAAGATTTACTTTCTTCTCCTGCTGGGAAAACTATTCTAGCAAACACCGCATGGAAATATCTCTCGCGACAAGAACCTGCTTGTATTCAAGAGTTAGCAGAGAAGTTTCACTTAAATCAAGAAGAACAAAATTACTTATTAACTTCAATGCCCGGAGAAGGACTCTTATTTGCAATGAACGACCATATTCCACTTAGAGTTATTCCTAGTCCAAGCGAAATGGAGTTAATTACAACTAATCCTGATGAGATTCGAAAGAGGGAAGAGAAACTCAAAGAGTTAAGCACTACAAAAAAAGAAGATTTAGAACCATACAAAATAGAAAAAACATATTACTTAACTAGTGAGTTGAATGAACAGCAAACAGATTTTTTGAAGAGTAATGGTTTTGTTGAATCTCGTTTGTGTGGTTTGGATAATTCTTCAAAACAATATTTAGTAAAAAAGCCAAGTGGAAGCGAAAGTGTCGAGCATTTTTTTATGGTTCAGATTGTTGCTGAAGAAGTTAGGCACTACACAAACAAAATTACTTTAGACTCAACAGTGAATCCAGATATTTCATTTGAAATAGAAAAAAATGGTTTTATTGAGAAATATGCGATTGAGATTGAAACGGGAAGCCAATCAAGAAACACTGGAGAGATGAATGCAAAAGTAGAGAAAAACAATTCGTTTGGTTACAAGAAGTGGTGGTTTTTGGTAACAGACTTTTTAGCAAAAAGAGAATATGAAAAACTGCATTCAACTTTAAAGAGAACTGAAGTCAAATCGCTTTTAGAAAAAATGTTTAAGGAGGGATTAAATGGAAGACAACAAAAAATTATTGATGCTAGCCAATAGAGCAAGCGCAATAAGAGAATCACTAATCAATTTAATCAAAGACGGCAGAGCCTACTCAGCAGAAGTAAGCAATATTTTAGAAGACTACTATAAAATATTAGATTCTGCAAAAGAATTGGATTCAGACATTGAAGCTCCTGAAGTAGATAAGTATAATCCAGTTTATTTATCAGGAGCCCTTGAAGCCTTAACATCCGCAATAAGATTAGCCTCAGGAGAGAATGAAATTGATACAGAAAAACTAAAAGTAGAATCAGTTGAGTTAAG
>JAVHOV010000018.1:0-14479 GCA_036170245.1 archaeon
AAGTAGAGGGGCAACCCTCTATTTATGCCTGTTTATAAATCATTTCTACAGAGCCATTATGCATTTTACTTGTTTATTTTGTCAATTTAATGTATTTTGAATTTTTTTATCAGAAATTAACTTTTTTAAGTTAATTTTTATTTCTTCTTTTGGTAAAATAAGTTTATTTCTTCCTTTGTTTTGTTTATCTTGTTCTGTGAAAATGATTTTGGTTATTTCAAATTAGGTTTTAACTTTTTTCTTTTTTTCTTGTCATTTTTTGATTTTTTTCCCTCGTAAAAAGAAGGTTTATTAAGGTATCATATGATTGATTGGAGATGCAAATTTTTTCTGCATTTGTTGTGCAGAAAAGTAAACTTGCCAATTCATTTGACTTTCCAATAGCGTCGCTTTTGCGATTTTTTTGGTGAGAAAAGTGTTTTTGACAGGAAACAATTCCTTGACTTAAGAATAGATTTTGAAAAGAAAAGTGGTTTTATGAAAAAAAAATATTTGTTTGTTTCGCAAAGCGCGAGTGTTGAAAAGAATAATTTCAATTATTTTGGAGAATATTTCTCTAGCCTTCTTTCATTTTTGGTGAAAAAGAATGATTTTGTTTTAAGCCATAAGTTTGGCATTAATTTTGTGTTAGGGGCATTTGTCCTATTTTCAATAGTCCTGAGTTTTTTACTCTGAAGTGTTTTAAACATTTCAAGTTTTCTTGAGTGTATTTTTTGAGGTGTGATGTATGAGTGAATTTGATGATTTGATAGTTTGGCTTGAAAAGGAATCAAAAAAGCCTTTTGTTTCAAAAAAGGTTTCGTTTTCAAAAGTAAAGTTATTGAATTAATTTTTTTAGGAGATAGAGAAAATGAGTAAGAAAAAATATTTGTATGAGAGTGTTTCTAATGCCAATCCAGAGTTTAGGGGATTTTCAATAAATTATTCTTTTCCAGACATAAAAATTTTTGCGTCTATAAAAGAGAATTTATATTTGTACAAGACTTTAGTGGCTGTTCTATTAAGCGGGGCATCTTTAGCTGCAATATTTTTGTTTAATTGGATTTTTGTTTTTGTTTTGATTCCTTCAGCATTTCTTGCAATAGCAAATTTTGCAGATGATTATAAAATGCTGAAAATTAAAGAAGATTTTGAAGAAAATGGAATTTTTTGATTTTTTCCACTTTTTTTCTTGTTTTTTTAGTATTGTTCTTTTTCAAAATAATCTTTGATATTGTTTCCAATATTTGGCTGCACTTGTTTTGCCAGTTCAACCATTTGGTGTACATATTCTCTGTATGAGTAATGTGCATGTTTTGTAGTTCTGGTTTTTGCGACATGGTGTAGTTCTTTTGCATTGATATTGTAAAATACCTTGTAATTTGTGCCTAATGGAAGCACATATTGTGCAATTTCTTTGTTTATTCCTGCATTTACTAATTTTGTCCAGCATTCAAAAGCACATTTTAATGCACTAATGTAAAGTTCTTTTGTTTCGCTTGTTAAGTAATAAGGAATTGCAAATCCATACTCCGGGCTTACAATTGAATCAATCCAAGTAAGCATTCTGTTTCTGTGTACATCTCTTCCTGCTCCAAAATCAAGGATTGTTTCAAAGTAGTAATTTGCAAGTTCCGTAGCTCTGTGCGGTTTTTCTTCAATAACATTATATTCAAACATTTTTTTTAAAAGTTCTGTCTTCTCACTTTCACTTAATTCTTTTCCGTTCAATTGAACTTTTTGGTTTTCAAAAGTAGGGTAAAATCCTTCTTTAACCAAGTACTCATAACAAACCAAGTTTTCCGCGTTTTTAGTGTAATCAATTAATTTTACTGTGTTTTGTATATTTTCAAAAGTATTTCCTTCAACTAGTATTTTATCATTTGAATTATTTATTTTAGTTGTAATAATTTTGTTGTTAGTGTTCAAGTGATTTTTTCTTCCTTTGTCAGCATTACAAATAGTTTCATTTACAAGTGCAGGGTAAATTTTTTCAAGTTCTTTTTGCATCTCTTTTGCACTTTCGTTTAGTTCAGCATTTTCAACACTTAATAAATCAGTGATAAGTGCTCTGTAAGTTTGTGAGTTTGCACTCATTGCAAAATTTGTGTGTGTGCTGCATGGGAGTAAATATCTTGAGCAGTCAAATGCTTTTTTCTTAATGTTGCTCTCTTTTTCTACAATTCCTTTTTCCTTATACACTCGCGTAATTTCTGCTTCAATTTTTGGTAAAATTATTTGGTAAGTTCTAAATAATTCTTCAATTGCATTAACATATTCTTTTTTTTGTGCTTCATTTAATTCTTTTGGAATGTAATAAGATGGTTTAGAAAAATCTTGGTATCTTGTGCTTCTTTCAAGGTATGCAGCAAGTCTTTTGTTTTCAAAGTATTTGTTTGTAGCAATAATGCTGACGTTTTCAAATCCAACGCTGATTTGGGAGTGCTGTTCTATTGAGTGGTGGTTTATTCCTATGGTAATTCTTTTGTGAAAATCCAGTATTTTTTGTTTGTCAAGTCCATTTTCATTAAAGAGTTCTTTAATTATTTCATTAAAAGGCTTTGAGGATTGAGATAATCTTGCAACAATTAACCCGTGTGCTTCTCCAAGGTTTTCAGTGCTCAAATTTAGATTCAAATTCTGTTCTTTTGCAACTTTTGCAACCAAATCATCAATAATCCGAATCGTTCTTTGTGCCATTTTTTGTTCAACCCCTTTGTCCTTGTTGAAAAAATTAGCTCCCTTCAATTTATTAATTAATATTAAAGAACAAAAAAGTTTTTTTATATTTTTGTTCTTTAATAGCTAATCAAAAACACCTATCCTCTTCTAAATTAATGTCTTTTGATATAATCCTGTGATTTCTTTCTTTTTAAATTAGTTTTGTCCTACTTACGTTTTTATTTGCTTTGTTTCTTTCTTGTGCAGAAGGTGCTCGCTATGTTTGATAATATTAAGAAAGTTGATCCAGAGATTTACAATTATATAATTGCGGAAAAAGAACGTCAGATGGAAGGAATTGAATTAATTCCAAGTGAGAATTTGGTTTCTCCTGCAATTTTAGAAGCACTTGGGTCTTATTTAACAAACAAATATTCTGAAGGGTACCCTGGGCATAGGTATTATGGTGGAAATGAAGTTATTGATAAAGTTGAGCAATTAGCAATTGATAGACTTAAGCAATTATTTGGTGCAGAACATGCAAATGTTCAGCCCAACAGTGGTTCTCCAGCAAACATGGCAATGTATTCAGCACTATTAAACATTGGAGATAAAGCAATGGGGTTGAAATTAACTGAAGGTGGGCATTTAACTCACGGGCACAAAGTTAATTTTTCAGGAAAATTATATAATTTTGTTCAGTATGGGGTTTCTAAGGAAACAGAGATGCTTGATTATGATGAAATAAGGAAAAAAGTTTTGGAGGAAAAACCAAAACTTTTACTTTCAGGTTACACTGCATACCCTCGTTCAATTAATTTTAAAGAATTTAGGAGTATTGCAGATGAAGCGGGATGTTATTGTTGTGCAGATATAGCGCACATTGCAGGGCTTTGTGCCGGCGGGGCTCACGAGAATCCTGTCCCTTATTTTGATGTAGTAACAACAACAACTCATAAAACATTAAGAGGGCCAAGAAGTGCAGTAATAATGTCAAAAAAAGAATTTGCAGAAAAGATTGACAAAGCAGTTTTCCCTGGGCTTCAGGGCGGACCGCACGAGCATGTAATTGCAGCAAAAGCTATTGCTTTTGGAGAAGCGCTAAAACCGGACTTCAAGGATTATGCAAATCAAATAGTAAAAAATGCGCGAGTTTTAGGTGAATCTTTACAATCCTATGGTTATAGATTAGTAACTAATGGAACTGATAATCACTTATTGTTAGTTGATGTAAGAAAAAGTGGTATAAGTGGAATTGATGCAGAGAAAGCTTTAGAAAAAGCAGGGATGTATTGTAACAAAAACACAATTCCTTTTGAAACTGGTTCTCCTTGGGACCCTAGCGGAATTAGAATTGGAACTCCTGTTTTAACAACAAGAGGGATGAAAGAAAGTGACATGAAGGAAGTTGCGTCCTTTATGCATCAAGCTTTGCAGAACAAAAATGATGATGCAAAATTAGCTGAAATTAAAGGGAAAGTAAAATTGTTTTGCAGCAATTTTATTTTTTATAAATAATTTTTAAGGTGTAATATGGTTCTTCGTTCTCTTCCAAAAAAATTAGTTAAACGCGTAAGAACTCTTGCTAAAAGAAAGGCCCCTTCAGAACTTACTCGCTTGGTTTTACGTCTTAAAAATGCTGATCATAGAAATTTGGATTTGACTGAACTAAGCAAAGTATCTAATCAGTCTGAGCTTGATATTCCTGGCGGGAGAGTAAGGCAAGCAAATGTGGGGAGAAATTTTCCAAAAATTAATGAAATAATTATAAAAAGAGCGCATGGTCGTTTTGTTGGTTCTGGTAATGCTAAGGAAATTGTTAATTATTTAAAGAAAGCAGTTTTGGAACACAATAGAATTCATGGCGATAAGGATTATTATTTGTTAAAACCAATTGCTTATCATGTAGGGAAAGATTTTGTTTTGATGGCTAAGGCAAATAAATTTTCTGCTGAGCAGATTTTACTTGCAACAACAAGTGAAAAACTTGATAGTTATACTCACGTTAATGTTGCTTCCCCTCAAAAATATATTTTGGAACTTGCAGTAGAGTTAAGGATGCCTGTAAGGGAGTTAAGAAACCAGCTAAGAACTTCTCTATTACTGCTTGATGAAAGAATGCAGTTAGGGAAAGGGAATTATTTAGTTGCTGGTTATAAAAATAAAAAATTTATTTTTGTTCCTTTGATTGATTTATTTTAGTTTTTGTTAAAGATTATTTTTTTGAAGGTAAAACAATGGTTCTTCGTCCGCTTCCAAAGCAGTTAGTCAAACAAATTAGGGCATTTGCAAAGAAAAAACCAAATTCACTAGCTTTTTTTGCTTCCCGGTTAAAGAATGCTGATCACAGGGAATTTTTATCTTTTTTGCATAATCCAAAAACACCTCTAAAAACTCTTCAAGTAGTTGGGGGGAGAGTTCGTAGTTTAAATGTAAAAAGAAAATTTCCTAAAATTGGAGAAGCTATTTTGAAAAGAGTTCATGGGACTTTTGAAAAGCCAGTTACAGCACTTGAGGTAATCAGTTCTATTAGAAAAAAGGTTTCTCTGCATAATGCAAAATATGGTAGTAAAAATTATTATTTATTAAAACCAATTGCTTACCCTGTTGGAAAAGAGTTTGTCTTGATGTTTAAGGTAAACAAGTTTTCTGTTGAAGAATTTAAAACAAAATCAACCCTTGAGCAATTGGTTAAAGGGTCAATTCCAAAAGAGAATACTCCTGCTAGATTTTTGTATGATCTTTCTTTGAAAACAAAAAAACCAATTTCTAAATTACAAGAAGAGTTGGATTCTGCGTTTGAATTGTTAAATGAAAGAGTTGGTTTGGGTGTGGAAAACTTTTTGGTTGTTGGTTATAAAAATAAAAAATTTATTTTTGTTCCTTTGATTGATTTGTTTTAATTATTTTTTTTAGTTAATTTCTTTTAGATATGATTTGCTGTGCTTCATATTCTTTTTTTTCTCTTTTCATCCATCTTGCTCTTCTTAACTCATCAGCTGTCTTTTTTCTTTGTTCTGCTGGTATTATTCCATGTTTCTTTTGAGAGTTTCGAAATGCTTTAGCAACTCTTCTTGCGCGTTCTCTCATCATAATTTTTAATTCAGGAACAAATTTTATTTTTGTTGCGCCTGTTCTGTTTCCTCTGATTTCAAAATCCAATCTTCCTCTACTATATGCTCTTTGAGGATTTGTTAGTTTTGGATTATTTTTAATTGGCATAATAAGTTAATTAGTTTTTATTGTTAATAATTGTTTTGTTTTGGTCTTTTTAAAAACAGATTAATTTTGTTATTTTTTTGTTTGCACCATAGTTTGTGTTCTTTGGCTGTCCGCTTTTATAGCTTGTATTTGGTGTCTTCTTTCTCTTATAGCTTGTGATAAGTCTCTCCTTTTTTCTGCTTCTTCTGCGCCATATTTTTTTTGAGAGTTTCGAAATGCTTTTGCTGTGGCTTTTGCTTTTTGTTGCATTTGCTCTTTTAGCCCTTTAGGCAACCTTGTTATTTGTGCAATTTTTCTGTTTTTTCTTATTTCTTCCGCCAACTCTTTTCTTACATTTATTCTTCGAGCAAATAATTTTTTTGTATTTATTACTTGCAATTTAGAAGTTCTTTTGATTGGTGTTTGCATATTAAACTATTCATGATTTGTTATTAATAATCTTTTTGTTTTGATTTTTTTTTAATAATTATTTTATTTATTTTTTTAAAATATTTTTTTGATTTATTTTTAGTTTTTGAAAATAAAAAATATTTTTATACGTTTTTCGTAACCTATTTCCAAACTTTTAATCTTAATTTTGTTCATTTTTCTTACTAGTTTTCTCTTTTCTTGGACATTTTATTGGGTTGCCTAACCATTTATAGTTTTAAATGGTTTTCTTTTCAAATGTATTGTTTTTGAGTAGTAAGCTTTTTATAGGGCAAAATTCTTTGGATACTCTAGTGTGAAAGTTGAAAAATTTTCAGATAAAATAAAAATAAGAATTAAGCAATAAGTTGGGGTGTTGCCTTTGCCTAAGTATGTAATTAAGAGAGATGGATCTAAAGCCAATTTTGAAGAAGAAAAAGTGGCTACTGCTATTTGGAAAGCTGTTAGTGCTGTTGGGGGCACTGATAAGGATAAAGCTAATTCTATTGCAAAGGATGTTACTGTTAGATTAAATGAAAAATTTGGTGTTGATGGAACAGTTTCTGTAGAAGATGTGCAGGATTTGGTTGAAACTTCTTTAATTAAGGGCGGGCATGATCAGACAGCAAAAGCCTATATTTTGTATCGTCATCAAAGAGAATTTTTAAGAAAAACAGAGGACATGGTTAATAATTTTGAAATAGTTAATCAGTATATTTCTCAGGAAGATTGGAGAGTTAGAGAAAACTCAAACATGGCTTATTCTCTTCAAGGAATGAATTTTAATATTGCAGGGCGAGTAATTTCAAATTACTGGCTTTGCAGAGTTTATCCTAGTAGGATAGCTCAGGCTCATAAGAACGCAGATTTGCATATTCATGATTTGGATTGCTTGGCAGCTTATTGTGTTGGTTGGGATTTAAAGCAATTATTGCTTGAAGGATTTACTGGAGTGAGAGGAAAAGTTGCTTCAAAACCAGCAAAGCACTTAAGATCTGCTCTTGGTCAAATAGTAAATTTCTTTTATACTCTTCAAGGAGAAGCAGCTGGTGCTCAGGCATTCAGTAATTTTGATACTTATTTAGCTCCTTTCATTAGATATGATAATTTGGATAGAAAGGCAGTGAAGCAAGCAATTCAAGAATTTATTTTTAACACAGCAGTTCCAACTAGAGTTGGTTTTCAGACTCCATTCACAAATATAACAATGGATTTAAAAGTTCCTTCTCACATTAGTCATGATCCTGTAATAATTGGTGGTCAGCCAATGGAATTAACTTATGCTGATTTCCAAGAAGAAATGGATGTGTTAAATGAAGTATTTTGCGAAGTAATGACTGAAGGGGATGCAAGCGGAAGAATATTTACTTTCCCAATTCCAACTTATAACATCACTAGCGACTTTGAGTGGGACTCACCAAAGTATGATGGTATTTGGGACATGACTGCAAAGTATGGTATTCCTTATTTTTCAAATTATATAAACTCTGACATGAAGCCTGAAGACGCAAGAAGTATGTGCTGCCGTTTAAGACTTGATAATAGAATGTTAAATAAAAGAGGAGGAGGATTGTTTGGAGCAAATCCATTGACTGGATCAATTGGAGTTGTAACAGTAAACATGGCTCGATTAGGATACTTATCAAAGTCAGAAGAAGAGTACTTTAAGAAGTTAGGCGACTTAATGGATATTGCAAAAGAATCTTTGATAATTAAAAGAAAAACAATTGAAAGATTAACTGACCAAGGCTTGTACCCTTACTCTAAATATTATTTAAGAGGAATTAAGGAACAAACAGGAGGATACTGGACTAACCACTTCTCTACTATCGGACTTCTTGGAATGAATGAATCTTTACTGAATTTCATGAATAAAACTATTGCAACAAAAGAAGGACTTGCTTTTACAGAAAAAGTTCTTGACTTCATGAGAGATAAGTTGCAGGTTTACCAGAATGAAACAGGAGATATTTTTAATTTAGAAGCAACTCCTGGTGAAGGAACTTCAAGAAGATTTGCTTGGGCTGATAAGAAGCAGTTCCCAGATATTATAGTTGCTAATGATAAGCAATATAAGGAGCATCATGTAGCACCATATTATACAAATTCAACTCAATTGCCAGTCAGCCTGTCTCTTGATTTGTTTGATGCACTTGACTTGCAGGATCCTTTACAGACAAAGTACACGGGGGGAACAGTGTTCCACGTGTTCTTAGGTGAAAAGATTCCTTCAAGAGAAGCTACAAAGAAATTAGTAAGAAAAATTGCAGAAAATTATAAAATGCCATATTTCTCAATCACTCCGACTTTCAGTGTTTGCCCAATACATGGATATATTGAAGGAGAGCACGAGTATTGTCCAATATGTGAAAAAGAGTGAAAATCAAAGATTTTTCACTTAGATTAAATTTAGTTTTTGTATGAAAGTTCACTTGGAGGTGAATAAAATGGTTAAGACAAAGTGCGAAGTTTACAGTAGAGTTGTTGGGTACATTAGACCGGTAAGTAATTGGAATGACAGTAAGCAGGCAGAATTTGCTGACAGAAAGAAATTTGATTCAGCAATAAAATCTGATTGCAATTGTCAATAAATTTTTTTTGTTTTAAGGTGCTTTTTTAATTAGCACCTTTAGTAATTAGTTTTTATTCTAAAAATTAATTATTTTGTTTTAAATTAGTTTTTGTCTTTTGGAAATTAGGGTTGGTTAGAATGTTCATTGGATCTTTGCAAAAAACTACCCTTACTGATTTTCCAGGAAAAGTTGCGTGTATTGTTTTTTTAGTGAACTGTAATTTTAAGTGCAAGTTTTGTTATAACAAAGAATTAACCTCCTTTAAGTATTTCAAAAAGTCAAAAAGAGAATTGATTGATGAAAAGGATTTTTTTGCTTTCCTTGATTCAAAAAAGAAAATGCTTGATGGGGTTGTAATAACAGGCGGAGAACCGACTGTTTCTCCAGGGCTTTATGAGTTTATAAAAAAAATAAAATCTTTAGGATTTTTAGTAAAGCTTGATACGAACGGAACAAACCCAAATACTCTAAAAAAATTATTTTCAGAAAAGTTAATTGATTATATTGCAATGGACTTCAAAGCGCCTGTTGGAAAGTTTCATGAAATAACCCAATCAAGCATTCCTTTTGAAACAATTCTTGATTCAGTTTCAATCATCAAAGCAAGCGGAATACCTCACGAATTTAGAACTACATTATATCCTAAATTAACTCGCGAGGATTTGATTGAAATTTCTCATTTTATTCCTTCTGAAAAATGGTTTTGGCAGTTTTTTCAAGGCAAAAGTGCACTTGATCCAAAATCTAGAAAATTAAAATCAATGAAACTCTCTGAATTAAAAAAAATTGCTGAAGAAATAAAACCCGCAGTTAATGTGATTATAAGGGGAGAGTAATTTGCCCTTTGTGCTGATTTTAAATTCTGTTTTGTTTTAGTATTATTTATGAGTTTTGTCAATAAAATTTTAAATAAAGTTGCCTCTAAAATTTCGCCCAAAATGGAAGTAACTCTTGCAAGAAACAAGCTAAAGAAATATAAGGTCATAAAGAGGCAAAGAAAAAAAGAAAAATTATTTTCGGCCGCATCTGTTCCTTTTGTAAAAAAATATAAGAAAGAAATTTCGGTTGCAGCTAGCTTAGTAAGGCACAATTTAACTAAACTTAGAAGCGGGGTTCCTGTTGAGGAAAAAGGGTTTATCATAAAACCAGCATATAATGGGAGAACTTATTCTGGGATTAATGCTGCACTTACTTTGAGTGTTTCATTTAAAGGAAAAACTTTTTTTGTAAAAATGGGGGGGCACTGCGGAGAAAATGTATTTGAAGGATATGCAAAAGCAAGGGAATATTTTAAGTCAAAAGGAAATTTTATGCATGGTTATAAAGTAGAAGTAGTTCCAACTTATATTTTTTATCTTAAAAAGAATAATCGCGCAGAGTATCCAAACGGGGTTATTGTTTCTGATTTTTTTCCTAAAGAGAGATTTGATCTTTTAAGGGATGTTGAGTTGTTTACTGGCCAAAAATTTTTAGCTACTCCTTTAGGAAAAGCAACTAGCAGGATAAAAAAAGATTTGGAAAAAGAGATAAACGTGTATGATGCAAACACATTCAATTGTTTTGTTGACAAAAAAACAAACACTCTTTACTTCTTTGACTTATTTGCTCCTGGAAGGTATTAATATTTTTTGCCTATCCCTCTTGTTTAAATGTTTTTTTGCACTCAATTATTATGGTTGTTGTTGATATGAATAAGCTTGTTTGTTTAGTTGGAATGACTGGTTCTGGCAAAAGTGTTGTTTCTGATTATTTAGTAAATAGAGGATACTCTTATTTGCGTTTTGGGCAAATAACTCTTGATATTGTAAAAGAAAGAGGTCTTGAACCAACTGAAGTTAATGAAAAGAAAATCAGGGAGGATATTAGAAAAGATCATGGAATGGGTGCTTATGCATTACTCAACATTCCTAAATTTGATGAATTATTGAAAAAAGGGAATGTTGTTGGAGATGGGTTATATTCTTGGAGTGAATATAAAATTTTAAAAGAAAAATATCCTCTACAATTAGTTGTAGTTGCAGTTTATGCTCCTCCTAAATTAAGGTATGATAGATTGGTAAAAAGAACTCTTCTTTTGACTGATGTAACAATGCGTAATAGGCCAGCAACTCATGAGTCAGCAAAAGCTAGGGATTATGCAGAAATAGAAAATATTGAAAAGGGCGGGCCGATAGCAATGAGTGATTTTACTTTAATTAATACTGGTTCAATTGAAGAATTAATTTCACAGTTAAATAAATATTTGCTAATGATTGAGGGGGAGTAAAGAATGGTTGAGGAAAAAAAGAAATTGAATTATAGACCAACTAAGGATGTTTATTATTGGAATATTGCAAAAGAAACTGCTGAGAGAGGAACTTGTTTGAGTGTTAAAGGCGGAGCAGTTATTGTTAAGGATGATCAGATTATTGCAACAGGATACATTGGTGCACCACGCGGAACAATGGATTGTTTTGAGCGAGGAGTTTGCATGCGTAGACAACTTGGAATTCCTTCAGGTCAAAGGTATGAAATTTGTCGTTCAGTTCATGCTGAACAAAATGCATTAATCAATGCAGCAAGAGCGGGAGTAAGTGTACTTGGTTCAACTGTTTTTTTATATTTTGTAAAACGTCAGCCAGAGGGAGGGGTTAAATTTGTTAATGCTCAACCGTGCTTTATGTGTAAAAAAATGTTAATTAATTCTGGAGTAAAAAGATTTGTTGGAAATACTGAGATTGGAGAGCTTGCTTCTTTTGATGTTGAAGCTTGGGCAAGCGATTGGAAAGAACATGATATGCTTGATGACAAATATGTTTATAACAGCAAATATACTAAGGAAGAACTTGATGCAATTAATAATTTGAAGAAGTGATTTTTCAAAATGTCTCCTTCGCCAAAAATGATGGAACTCCTAGCAAAAATGAGGGGCACTACTAAGGGAAGGGAATTTTCTCGTCCACGTAATTTGAAAATTGTTTTTTCTACTCAAAATCTTTCTAATAAAAAGTTTTTAGCAGTTTCTCCAGTTTTCATGAGAAAATATGGAAAAGATGTTTCTGTTGCAGCTCATTTGATTGCTGCAAATCTAAAAAGATTAAAATCAGGTGAAGTAATTGAAGAGAAAGGATTTGTTATAAAAAAAGCAAGTACTGGGAAAGCTCATCAAGGGAATAATACAGAGTTAACATTAAGTGTTTCTTTTAAGGGAAAAACGTTTTTTGTAAAAAGAGGGACTGATTCAGGTGAAGGCCACTTGTTGGCGTATCAAAAAGTGAAGGAGCTATTTAAATCAATAAATAATCAATTCAATGGATACAAAGTTGAGGTTGTTCCATATCATTTGCTTTATTTAAAATCAAATATGCGTAATGCTAAAAAATCAAAGGGTTTTTTGGTTTCAGATTTTTTTCCGAGTGAAAAAGTTTCTTTAGTCAAAGATATAGAAAAATTAGTCGGCAGCGAGGAGGCATTTGATAAAACCCGCCTTGGTCAGTCTTTAGCTGTAATAAAGCATAGTTTGTATAAGAAAGGATTTAGTGATTTTGGGAATCATAATTGTTTTTTTGATGAAGTAAAGAAAACAATTTATTTTTTTGATTTATGGATAGCCCATTGATTTTGGTGATGTATTTGAATTCCTCAGCTTTAACAAAAAAAGTTTCTAATTTGAAAAGAGTACGATTGATTTCAAAAAAATCTACTCCTAAAGTCAAAAGAACTTTTTATGCTTCGCCTTCTTTTCTAAGAGTAAATGCGAATGAAATTATGGTTGCTCGGCGTTTAATTTCAGTGAATTTAGAAAAATTAAAAAAAGGCAAAGTTGTAGATGAAAACGGGTTTGTAATTAAAAAAGATTTAACTGGAGAAACACGTCCTGGAAAATTTAATGAAGTTACGTTAAGCGTTACTCATAATAGAAAAGTTTGTTTTGTAAAAATTGGCGGTCATTCAGGGGAATTGAATGCAAAAGGGTATGAGCGAGCAAGAAAGTATGTTGATTCAATTAATAACGAGTTTAAGGGATTTAAGGTTCATCTTGTCCCTGCGCACATATTTTATGAAAAGCAGATTAATGGTAAATCAAGAGGAATTGCTGTTTCTGACTTTTTCCCAAAAGAGAGCGGGGAACTATTGCATGATATACTGCTAAATATGGGCGAAGAAAAGTTTAATCATAGTAAAATTGGGCAAGTGTTTTGGGAGTTAGAAGCTAAGATGTTTTCTAAGGAGATTCTTGACGGGAAAACATATAACTGTTTTTATGATAGGAAATCAAAATCATTTTACTTTTTTGATTTGATTTAAAGTATTTCTCTTGCAGTAAATTCTTTGTTTCCGCTGAAATTATTTATTTTAGTATATCCAAATACTTTCAAACTCTTTCCAACAATATTTGCATTTAGTTCAGCAATTACAACATCTGCTCCATTTCCGTTTACTTTTTGTTCTAAGATTTCTTGTTCAAGCCCTATTGCAAGTAGTGCAGTTTTTCCAAAGAAGCTGGTCTTTATGTTTCCACTTTCATCTCCCAAAATTACTGAGACAACTGGATTTTTTTTAGCAGTAGTTTCTCCACACGTGTCGCATAAATAACTACTTTCAGTTTTTGTAATCTTTTTGCCGCATTTTGCGCAGACTTCATAGAATAAATTTCCTTTTTCAACTGAATTAATCTTTCCTTCAATTACTGCGTTTTCTCCTTCGTTTGTATCAGCAATTTTTTTTATTTCCATTTGGTCTTTTAGTAATTCAACTTGTGTTGGAACACTTTTAGCAGTTTCTTTTATCTCTGCGCTGTATCCTAAATGTATTTCTACTCCAAATCTTCCTTCTTTAGTATAAGCATTTTCAATTTCAACAGCATCTCCTTCATTGTATTTTTCAAGTTCATCGGCTTTTTCGTTCCATGCAGTTGCCCTAATTATTGCACTTTCATCCCCAATTTGAAATGAGCACAATTTTCCTTTTCTTTCTCCGCTTTCAAAATCTTTGCAAGGGAATTTTCTCATTATTCTTCCTAGTATTCCTACACTACTCATTCCGCTTTTAAGTTTAGCTAATTTGACAGGGGCAATTTCTTTAGTGTTTTTTATTTCAACACTCCCATTGAACCCTAAAGTAACTTGTTTTGTGTCATTATACATTTTTACTAGAACACTTGTAAGTACAATTTCGTTTCCTCTTGAAATTTTGAACTGATCAACCTGTTCGTTCCAAAGGGTTACTCTTACTTCTCCAGTAGAGTCATTTAAAATAAATGATCTTAATTTTCCTTTTTTTCCGTTCTTATCAAATTCTTTTGCAGGAAATACGCCTGTTATTTCTCCTTTGATTTCGATTCCCTTCATTCCTTCTTTCAAATCAGAAATATTAACTTGTTCAAGAGTTTCTTGCTTTAACCCTAGTTCTTTTTGAACCATGTAAGTTGCGCCTTGTTCAGTAAGGAGTCCTGAGAACTTTTGTACTTTTGCATCAATTAATCCTTTGATTTCTTCAGTTGTTTTCCCAGTTTGTCCAGCAATTTGGGAAATTAGTTCAGTAGTATTTAAGTCAGCCATTTTTTCAAGTCCTTCTATAATTAGTAAAATCTACCAAACCTTTTATAACCTCGTGCCAAAAAAACTGACATTTTCAAATGTCAGATGAATTGGTTT
>JAVHOV010000019.1:0-14370 GCA_036170245.1 archaeon
CTCGCTTTCATCCGCATCTTAAAAGATGCAGATTTCCCGCTCGACTAATTAAGTATTTATAAGTTGCGTTTAAAAAATAGAGAAAGTAAAAGCCTTGTTCAGACTTTCACTTTTTAAAAAAAAAGATTTACTAATGAATTTACTTCATTAGTAATTCTACTATTCCTGTTCCAACTTTAACTGGTTGACCAACAATTATGTTTTCTACAACTCCAGTTAGGTTTTCTCTTTCTCCCTTGAAAGTGGCTTCTAGTAAGTGCTTTGTTGTTTCTTCAAATGCAGCTCTTGCAAATGGAGATGCTTTTCCTTTTGTAATTCCTGTTCTTACTATTCCCTTTACTTCCCCAGAGAAAGTCATTAGATCGGCGAGTAGCATTATGTGTCTCACATCAACTTTAATTCCGTTGTCATCCATTACTTTCTTTAGTTCATTAACAATCATAGCTCTTCCTGCTTCAATACCCAATACTTTTGAAGTTTCAATTATATCATTAGTAAATACTCTTTCAGCATTTATTCCTTCAAGTTTGAGAACTGATTTTAAGTTACTTCCACTTGTCTTAATGATATATTCGTCGCCTTCTTTTACAACAAGAGTTTTTTCTATTCCTTTTACTCCATGTGCTTTTTCTTCTAGCAACTTTTGAAGTTCTTTTCTAATTTTCAAGTATTCATTCTTCTTTTCAAGTGAAAAGTGAACTGTGTTGTCTCTGTAAATTGATTTGAAATCTTTTAGACCTTTCTTCAAAACTTCAGCTATATCATCAACTTTCAAAGTCAATGGTTTTATTTTTTCTATCAATATTTCAACAGCAATTTTCATATTTTCAAAATCTTCATTTATTTTTACAACATCAGCGTATCTTACATCAATTAAACTCTTAGCAAATTTTTCTGCTTTATCTTTGTCTTTCTTTAAGTCATTAGTTAAGTATATTGTCATTGTTGGGTACTTAGCTTTACTTCGTCCATCAACAATTTCTTCAACTCTTTGAATTCCACTCCCTACTGAAACTTCCGCAGCTCCAGCAAAGTGCTTTGTTCTTAATGTAAGCTGTGTTCCTGGTTCTCCTAAAGATTGTGCAGCAACTATTCCTACTGCTTCCCCAGGTTCAACTATTATTTGGTTATATTTAATCAAAATAGCATCAGCTAATTTGTCAGTTTGTTCTTTGTTTAATTTGTGAACTTCTGCAATTGCAACTATTTCTTCCAAAATTCTTTTTGGCAAGATTACTTGTTCCCAGCTTCGTTCTTTTTCTTCATAAACTTTTTCGCTAGGGGCAACTATTGATTCGTCTTCAACTTCAAGACCTTCATCAATTTCAGCAACTTTTCTTTTCTTTTTAGCGGATTTTACTTCTACAACTTCTGCAGTTTTTTCTTCGTGGGACTCACTAGTAACTATTTCGTCTTCTACTGCTGCTTCTTCTTCTTCAGTAACGTCTTCTTCATCGTCTTCGTTTTCAACAACTTCTTCTGTTGCTTCTTCTACAAAATCTTCGCTAGTCATTTTACCCACCTTCAAATTTTTTTTCCGCTATTTACTCAAAAATAATTCACAAGCAAAAAATTAAATTTTGCCTGCGTCTTTCAACTTTTTATATTCTTCTTTTACATCAATTGCTACTCCAGACTTTGTATTCATTGGGAATACTCCATCTTCACCATACTGGTATTGGATTAGCATGTTTGATGCTGTTCTTACTGTTCCGTCTGGAGAAGCCACCAAATCTTTCAATGCATTTGCAAGTCTTCTGTACAGGTATCCAGATACTTTTGTTGATACACCTGTATCAACTTCTCCCTGTCTTCCACCCATTGAGTGGTAGAAATATTCTTTTGCAGTCATTCCTTCAAGGAAGTTACTTCTGATGAATCCTCCTGCGAGTAATCCAACATCTCCTTTCTCATTTGAAGTAATTAATCTATTGTAATATCCTTTCTTTGGTCTTCCTTCACGTACCGACGCCTGACCCCAAAATCCTGCGATGTTCATTAAGTTCAATGAACTTCCTCTTGACTTTGCTAAGATCATGGAAATTGTATTTAGAGTCATCTTTTCGCTTGTTACATAGTGAAGCTTTTCTTTCATGATTGCTTTTTCTACTTTTTCTTTTGCTTCGTAACCTACTCTTACCATGTATTGCTCAAATGATTCGTTAATAGTTTTTCCTGGAATGATTTCCAAGTTTCCTTTCTTGTAAGATTCAACTAGCGCCTCTCCTTTCTTCAAAGCGTCACTAATTGCTTTCTTCTTTAGGTCTTCAATACTTTCACTAACTTCATATTCAGCAAGTGAAGCTGTCATTCCTTGGTTTGTCAAAATGTATGAAGAAATTCTGTTTATTCCTCTGAAAAATCCTTCTATTGTTGTGCTAGGATATTCTCTTGCAAGAGTATCAACGATTTTTCCTCGTCCTTCACTTAATGCATTTGAGTCAATTACTCCGCTGATTAATTTTCCATCAACGATTTTTACTTTTGCCATTATTTCGCTAATAATCTTAGAATCTTCAGGAGTGTATCCTGCATCCTTGAATACTTTGCTTGTGAATGAATCAAATTCTAAATTCAGTCCTTTTGGCAAAATTTGTGAGAATATTATTTTTCCAGAGTATTTCTTTCCTCTGTCTGGCTTTGGTAATTCACTTACCCCTAAAGCGTATAATAATTCCATTGCTTCTGCGCTTGTGAATTCAGTTTGTGGCATTGTTAATGCAAAGCATCCTGAAACTCCATCTTCCTTTGGTGCAATTAATGGAGCACCGTATCTAGGAGAAATAATTTGGTCTCTTGAAAGCATTAACAGTCTTGCTTCTGCTTTTCCTTCTTCTGTTTGTGGAACGTGACAGTTCATTTCATCCCCATCAAAGTCCGCGTTATAAGGAGAACAAACAATTGGGTTCATTCTGAAAACTTTTCCAGGCATTATTCTTGCAGTGTGTGCCATCATTGACAACCTGTGTAGTGATGGTTGTCTGTTGAATAATACAATGTCCCCATTTTGTAGGTTTCTTTCTACTCTGTATCCAACATCAAGTTCTTTTGCAATTTCTTCTCTGTTTTCTGTGCTAACTTTTCTTCTTGATCCGTTTGGTCTAATTACATAAACCGGTTTATCGCTCTTTTCAATCATTTTCTTCATTGTGTCTAAATTCCATTCTGTAACAAATTCAGGAACAGTTAGTTCGTCAGCTGCTTCTTGTGGAATTCCTAGTTCTGAAATATCAATGTATGGATCAGGAACTATAGTTGATCTAGCTGCGTGATTTACTCTCTTTCCAGTCAAGTTGTATCTGAATCTTCCTTTCTTTCCTTTCAATCTCTGAATTATTGTTCTTAATGGTCTTCCACTTCTATGCTTTGCTGGTGGTACACCTGCAGTGTTGTTATCAAAGTAAGTTGTTACGTGGTATTGTAGCAAGTCCCATAAGTCCTCAATAATTAACTGTGGAGCTCCTGCTTCAATATTGTCTTTCAATCTATTATCAATTCTGATAATATCAACTAACTTGTGTGTTAAATCATCTTCGGATTTTATTCCGTTGTCAAGTGTAATACTTGGTCTGATTGTAATTGGAGGTACTTGTAGTACTGTGATTACAAACCATTCAGGTCTGATTCTATTAGTATCATAACCTAATAGTTTTAGGTGTTCTTCAGGAATTTTTTCCATCCATTCTCTTATTTGAGTTGGGTAGATTCTTTCCTTATTGTAAAAGAAGTTTGTTGGTTTATCAAGAACAGTCTTGAATAGTGCTGCATTACAGTGCGGGCACTTTTTTACACTCTTTGATTTTAATAAAATTCTTTTTGTGTAATCAACCATTTTGCCTTTTGAAGCGTCTTGTAATTTTCTTATTTGGTCATCATTTAGTACTAATTTTCCACAATCTTTACAAGTGCAGTTCATTAGTAATTCTAATCTTCTTCCAAATTCTGAGTGAACAACTGGTCTTTCCATTTCGAGGTGTCCGAAGTGTCCTGAGCAGTTCTTCATTGTTTGTCCGCAAGTTTTACATTTTATTCCTGGATTAATTACACCTAAATGAGGGTCCATTAATCCTCCTTCCATTGGGTAGCCGTCTTTATCGTATGTTTCTGGATTCTTTATTTCTATTGAACTCATTTTCCTTACTAATTCAGGATTAATGAAGTTGAAATCTATACTTCCAATTTTTTTTACAATCATTCTCAACACCTTCTCTTTCTATTTTCTCTTCTTCTTGCTACCTAATTTCTAACTATTAATTTTATACTTTATCCACTAAATTGATCTTAGCTAAGATTCCTAGAGCTTTCAATTCGTCAAGCAATAGTTTGAATCCGTAAGACATTTCTACTGGATATACTGCTGTTGTTTTGCACAATGGGCAGTACTTCTTGTGTCTGATTTCATCGTTAACTGCAATTACTCCGCACTTTTCGCAGACTAGTTCTACAGTCTTATCAGAATCTTCAATTAATTTCTCGTAGAGTAGCATTGCTGCTCCGTGTCCAACAAGTGTTTCGCCTTCCATTTCTCCGAATCGTAGTCCGCCTTCTTTTTCTTTTCCTTCAGTTGGCTGTCTTGTTAGAACCTGTACTGGTCCTCTTGCTCTTGCTTGTAACTTGTGTGTTGCAACGTGGAACAATTTTTGAATTGCAATTACACCTTGGAATATTTCTCCGTCAATTCTCTTTCCGCTTACTCCATCATAGAAGACTTCCATTCCGTCTCCTCTAAATCCGTTTGCTCTTAGCATACTTTCTAGTTCTGGCATTGGAGTTGAACTAAATGGAGTTCCGTCAATTATTTGTCCTTCTGCTGCCCCTGCTTTTCCACCTAACATTTCTAATAAGTGTCCCATAGTCATTCTTGATGGGATTGAGTGAGGGTTAATTATTAAGTCTGGTTTTATTCCGTCAATAGTGAATGGCATATCTTCTTCATTTACTATTGCTGCTACAACACCTTTCTGTCCGTGTCTTGAAGCTACTTTATCTCCAACCTGTGGGATAAGAGGAGTTCTGATTTTTACTTTTACAAGTCTACTTCCATCTTCTCCTTCAGTCATCATAATAGTGTCAACAAATCCTGGCTTTCCTTTTCTTACAGTCATTGAAGCATCTCTTCTTTTTTCTTCATCTACTCCAAAGTCTGTCATATCTTCAAAGAATCTAGGGGGAGAAGTTTTTCCAATTATTGCTTCTTGTTCTCCAACGTATTGTTCTAATTGTATTATTCCATCAACACCTAATTTTTTATAATTTTCTTCTTCAACGAATCCAACTTTTTCTTCTGTTGGTATTTCAAATTTGTCTCTCTGTCCACCAGGGTATCTCTGTTCAACAGTTTCGTAGTTTCTTAAGTATGATGCTCTTGCAAGTCCCCTATCGACTGCACCTTTGTTTAATATTATTGCATCCATAGTATTGAAACCGTAGTATGGCATAATTGCTACTACAAAGTTTTGTGACTGTGGTCTTTTGTCAAGTTCAATTAAATCCATTGTTCTTGTTTTTACCAAATTCTTTTCTGGGTAGTACAATAAGTATCCTTCAGTGTCGTGTCTTATTTTGTAGTTAACTGCACCCATTCCAATTGCCTGCTTGAACATTTTTGCTCCGTGCAGAGCTTTTCCTGCCATGTTGTGGTTTACGTATGGAATTAAACTTGTAATTATACTCAAAGTTGCTGCTCCATCAATTTCTAAGTGTGTGTGAGCTTTTGTAATTTCTTCTTCGTTTTGAGCTGTCAGCATGTTTTCTTCTTCTTCAGGGTCCAAGTATTCTACTACACCCATTTCTACAATTTGGTTAAAAGTTAATTTTCCTTCTTTAACTTGTTTTTTCAAGTCTTCAGTGAACATACTTTTTCCATTCTTGATTACAATTAGTGGTCTTTGTACTCTTCCTGCATCAGTATTCATGCATACTTCGTTAGTGTCTTTATGGTAGGCAACGTTTGTTTGGATTGGCAATTTATTATCTCTTCTAGCATTGATTATTGTTTCAGTTAGTTCGATAGGATCATCGTGAAATCCTATTAGTCTTCCATTAATGTATACTTTTGCTACTTTTGTTGCGTCTGCCATTTTACCCACCTAACCATTAATTTTTCTACTAAAATTTAAATTTTAATTTTCTAACTTTAAAGTTTCTTCAACTTTACTCCCTGTTTGTGTAAGAATTCTTCAACAGGAGCTTCTTTTGCTTCTGTAGTTACTTCTGCCATGAAGCATAGGTTCTTTACTAACCCACATTGAGGTCCATCAGGAGTTTCAATTGCATCCAGTCTTCCCCAGTGTGTTCCGTGAACATCACGAGCTTCATATAATTCTCTTGTCTTTGATAATTGTGATTTTACTTTTCTTAAATCAGTTAATGGAGCTAAGTAATTTACTCTATCCAAGAACTTTGCAACACCAGTACTTCTTCCAATCCAGTTTCCTGTACTCATTGCGAATTTTATTCTTTCGCTCACTGCTCCAGGTCTTACAACTGTAGAAATATTTAGTTTTCTTCTTCTTGTTACAGTTCTATCAATTTGGAATCTCAAATCTTTTACAAAGTATTTGAAACTGTATCTGAATAAGTGTTCCATTAATTTTCCAGAGAGTTCAAGTCTCTTGTTTGCGTAGTGATCCTTATCATCTTTTCCACGAAGTCCGTATGATCTTTCAATTGCTTTTGTTGACATCATTGCCAAGTAATAAGCTTTTGCAAGTCTTGCTGGCTCATCTTGTCCAATGTGTGGTAGCAAGAATCCGTCAATTACTTCTCTTGCTCTTCTTAATCTATAATCAATAACCTGTCCAGGAGCAACGTACTTACCAATTTTATCAAGTGCTTCTTCTTCAGTATTAATATCGCATTCTTCCCAGTTCAATAGTAAATCGTTTTGTATTTCCTTTTCTTCAGGGAATGCATCAAAAATTTCTTTCTTTGTTTTTAATCCCAAAGCTTTGAATAAAGAAAATAGAGATAATTTCTTTGGACTTGTTGGGAATGAAGCGTACAATAATCCTTCAGGACTTCTTAAAATTCTTACTCTTCCCTTAAAAGCTCCTCTTGTTGAGATAACTTCAGATACAACTCCTTTCTCTCCTTGAGAAATTAATACTCTGTCAGAAGCTAATACTTCTTGAGTCATTAGTGCTTTTTCACTACCGTTAATTATAAAATATCCGCCGAAGTCTTTTGGATCTTCGCCCATGTCAATTAATTCTTCAGGACTTTTTTGATTCAACCAGCACAATTGCGATTTAAGCATTATTGGCAAATCTCCAATGAATGTTCTTCTTGCATCCTGTTCTACATCTCTTCTGTATAAACGCATTGTTAAGTATAAAGGCCCTGCGTAAGTTCTGTTTCTTAGTCTTGCTTCCATAGGAGTAAATTCTTCATGGGGAGAACCATCTGCTTCCATGATCCTTGGTTTTTCAACTTCAATATTAGATAATTCAATTCTTACTTCTTCAATTTTTGGAACAATTAGGGCGTTTTCTAAAACTATATCATTTAATTTTTGATCAACAAATTGGTTGAATGAATCAATTTCCATTTGTGCTACATTTTTGTTTTTTAAATAAGAATCAATTAGTTCCCATGACATACAACTCTACCCCGCTTTATTTTTTCTTTAGCTTTCGCCAAAGACCTAAAACTTACTAAAATTAATTTAAATTACTCTTCTATAATAAACACTTTGACCTGCTGTCAAAGAATCTCTGATTATTTTTACTACATCGCCTTTTTCTGCACCAAGTAATTTTAATGCAGCATCATCTTTGTAGATTCTAGGCAAATCATCTTTTTTTATTCCGAGTTCGGCCATTAATTCAGCAACTTTTTCTTTTTTAATTAAAACGTGCTCTGGCACTAAATAGTGTGTTTTTTGAGTTTCAACTGTTTCAGCCAATATATCACCAGAAAACTTACTTTGCCATTAAATAAAGCCGTTAAATTGTCAAGAAATTAAAAAATTCCAAAAAACAACCTAAAAGCATTACCCTAGCGTCCGCTATTACTAGCAGCAATTATAGAAATACAGAATCAGAAACCTTTAAAAGCGTTGAGGGTAGGCTCTCTTTTTTGAGTAAGCTCAATTAAAGCCAAACTAACAAAAAAATTCCAAAAAAACTTAGTTTAGATTCACTTTTCAACAACCTCTTCATCACTTTGATTAAAAAGGACATTTAGTACAATAGCAAAAATTAAAACTACCCCAATTATGCCCACTATCAAAAAAGGATTTCCTATAGAATTTTCAACCAAGCCAGTGTTTGACACATCAAGCGCTGAATCTTTTTCGCAAGTGTAACAATTGCTTGCTGTATCCTTAATGCTTGTTTTAACAACCAGTTCTGTTTCTTCAAGCAGTGGGTCTAATAAATTAATTTTATGGGTAGTTATACTGTTATTGCAGTCAATTTGATTTTCACTTAAATTATAATCTTCCCCTAAAGAAGAAGTTACACTTAAATTAACTTTTACATTAGTTGAGCATTTAATTGAAACCAAAATATTATTGTCCTCTGAAACATCAGTAAACAATTCTAATATTGAATTGAATTCTTCCCCAATAGGAGAAGGGCTTCTTGTTGCTTTACAATTTGAATTAATATCACTGACACATTTCCAACTCACGCTTGAACCAATTATTGAGTCAAGAGTAGGGGAGTCTATTGAAGCAACCCCTTTTTCACATAGCAAATAACTTCCAGGAAAACTTTCTCCGATTAGATAACTTTTATTTGCATTCCCGCAAACCCCTTCTTCTTTTACAGTTGAAACACATTCATTATTTATTTTAATGTAACCTTCATTACACCCCCATTCACATTTTCTGTCAGTATTTATTTTTGATAAAACACTTGCAATATTCTGATCCAAACCAACCCCATCGTTACTATACAAAGTAGCATTATCAAAATCACCTAAACAAAAATAAGTGTTCATAACGCACTTATTTACATCAACCCCACTTCCTTTATGAAACCCATTCCTACAATAATACTCACACTTTGCAATTGTATTTAAATCAACTAATTTTTTAAACGTTAAAGCATTCAAATCAAAATCATCTTTGAAATATATCATTGTGTTAGAATCAATATTTCCATCGCATAAATAAGGCAGGCATTTATTTATGTCCAACCCAGTTCCTTTATAGTACCCCTTTTTGCAGTACCATTCGCATTTTCTTTCTGAACAATTTCCGTTTGAAGAAATAAGAATATTGGTTAATCCTTTTGCTGTCAAAAATACATCATCATTAGCGCATAAAGTTGCATTTGAAAAAGTATTTCCATCACACACAAGTGTTGAGAAAGGCAAACACACTCCTTCTTTTTCATAAAACCCTTCTCTACAGTAATATTCACATTTTCTGCTAAAAGAACATTCGCTGCCTGAAGACAAAAGAGACTTTGTATAAAAATTATCTAAACCAATATCATCATTTTCACAAACAACCGCATTAGAATCAATTTCCCCATTACACAAATATGGCAGACAATTATCATTTAATTTGTAAAATCCTGATTTGCAATGGTATTCACATTTTCTGTTACTGTCCGCTTCAACCAGTTTATTAATTAAATCAGATTTTGGGATTATCCCAATATTATCCCCTGAGTAAATAACTGAATTTGGATCAACTTCTCCTCCGCACACCAAAGGCAGACAAAAATTACCATCTTTATAAAATCCATCTTTGCAGTGAGATTCACATTTGTTAGAGGTATTTGCATCAACCAAAGTAACTGAAGTATCCTTTGTCAATTCAGTAGCATCAAAAGAATAAATTTCAGAGTTTGCAGCAATATTTCCAGTGCATATGTAAGGTTTGCATGAAAAGGAATTATTCAAAAAAACTCGATAGTATCCTAATTTGCATTCCCAAGAACATTTTCTTGTTTCTGTATCACATTCAGGGGTCAGATATTTATCCATAGAATAAGGAATTTGTGAATTTGCATTAGGACACATCACAGCGTTAGGATCTATGGGGGGAGAAGTTTCATAACAGACATTTGGAATGCATTCAGGAGAACCCCATCTATTGGCTGTTGAGTAACTATAACCTAACTGACAAACATATTCACATTGCTCCCCAGAACAGGATGAAACAAAAGAACCTGTCATATTATAGGTTAAATCTGCATCTGCCCCGGGGCAAAGAACTGTTTCAGAAGGAATATCATATCCTTTTTGGCAGGAATAAGGAATGCATGAGGAGGCAATTGGATAAGTACCTGCTGAATAATAAAATCCCAAATTGCACATATAAGAGCATTTAACCAATTCACCCGCTAGAGGAGTAATTCTACAAATAGAAGTCAATGTTTTTTGATAAGATCCTGCTATAGTAGGATATGTAGTCAAACAAGGATGAGAATTTTTATCAATAGAGCCCATGCAAGTATAAGCGCTTGCAAATTGTAAAAGTACAACTAATAATAGAATTATTAAAAAAATAAAATCGAACTTCTTCATAATCATCAATTCATGCATAAAATATTTTTCTTTACAGTGCTTTCTTTGACTAAAAAAGGAAAAACTACTCAGCAGTAGGAGTTACTTTTTTTAGTAAAATAAACCCAGCTACAAGCACAATTCCAATTATTACTATAATTACAAGGATTAAATAAATAGGAAATGGTTCCTCACTTACTTGATTTACCGGACTATAATCCATAAAATAATTAAGTTCACAAGTTGAACAATCAGCTTTATTCCCACCTAGGCTAGCCATTACTATTATTGATCTCTCAGTATTAGACGCAGAAGTTAAATTAATTTTGTGAGTACTTTCACTTGCGGTGCAATCAAGTTGGTTTTGACTTGCAGTGTAAGGTTCTTTTGTTAAATAATCAATTATATCCAAATTAATTACAGTAGTTTTTGCACACTTCAAAGTCACTTCAATATTACCATCATCAAGCATCTTAGAAGAAACCTTTAATATTGAGTTTGAAGGATTAGTTTCTTCTTCGTTTGACACATAAGGGCTTGACACTCTTGTTGCAGAACAATTTGCATTTGTATCAAAAGTACAACTCCACTGGGCAATAGAGCCAACTTCACTATCTAAAACTGGATTAGTTAAAGAAGAAACACCCGCATCACACAAAGAATAACTACCAGGAAAACTTTCCCCAACAAGAAAACCCCGCTCAGCATTCCCGCAGACTGCATTCTTAACTGTACTTAAAACACAAGCGTCCCCTACTTTAGTATAATTATTCGCACAATGGTATTCACATTTTCTTGAAGTATTACTCTCAACAAGAACAACATTCAAATCACCAACCAAACCAGAATCATCACCAAGATAAACAATCGCCCCATTTATTGACCCCTTACAAGAATACCTACTAGGAAGACAAACACCCACCCCACTCACAGAACCCAAATAAAAACCACCCTTGCAAAAATACTCACACTTTCTAAAAGTATTCACATCAACCAAAACCTTAGAAAAATTAGAATCAAGACCCCTATCATCACCAGAAAAAATAACCGCATTACCATCAATCAACCCAGTACAAAAAAAGTTCTCTTTATGCTCTGGCAAACAAACATACCCTGAATTTGAATCATCCAAATAATAACCACTCTTACAATGCCACTCACACTTCAAACTAGAATTATCCAAAACCAAAATATTTGTCCAATTATCCAAAATAGAAATATTTGCATCATCCCCAACATACATTTCTGCATTCGGATCAATATTCCCGTCACAAGCCCTAACCACTTCAGAAACACAAACAGTAGAATATAATCCTGATCCTGGCTTGTAACCAGAATTGCAATACCATTCGCACTTTCTAGGACCATTAAATTCAACTAAATTAATTTTTAAATTTGAATCTAAATTTATGTTTTCATCAGGATACATTATAGCGTTAGAATCAACAGAACCAGTGCAATAATATTTGCTTGGCAAACAGTTATTTTCATCAGCCCCACTTCCTTTGTAATAACCATCATTACAATGATATTCACATTTGTCTACAGAATTAGAAGCAACTAATTTACTTTTTGTATTTGCACTTAAGTCTAAATTATCATCAACATAAATAACTGTATTTTTATCAAGAAGCTGAGAGTCTGTGCAAACAAATGGATTTGGAATACATTTGTTTTTTGTAGAATTTAAAATAAAATTGCTTTTGCAGTGATATTCACATTTATTTGGAGAATTTGCTTCAACAAGCACAGAGTCAACATTTGAAGTAAGTCCAGAATCATCCCCTTCATAAATTACTGAATTGCCATCAAGAGCTGAAGAACATTGATATTCATAAACCAAACATTTTCTTTCATTGTTTACTAAGCCCAAATAAAATCCAGAATTGCATTGGTATTCACATTTTCTTTCAATTGAGCATGAAGATACAAGCAAATTTTTAATTGTTGCCGAAGTCAACTGAGTATTATCCTTTTCACACATAACTGAATTATTTAAATCAATACTGCCTGCAGAACAAATATAGGGAACACAAGATCCGCCGGAATTGTAATAATAAGTATTGCATGAGTAAGTACAGTCTTTTGGAGAAGAATCATATTTGTAAGTATTATTTTCAAATACTACCCAAGCGCTTCCATTCCATTTTTCAGAATATTTATTATCAACTTTATTTGCAAATGCATTTTGAGGAACTGCCCCCAAACATGAATTAATTCTTTTTGTTTCAAATTGACAAGTAACAGTACAATTCAAACTGCCCTTGATACAATCAAACCCTTCATCAATCTGCCCATCACAATCATTGCCAATTCCATCACAAACTTCAGAAACTCCAGGTCTTAGACTTGGGTTTGAATCATTACAGTCAGTGTTTGGCAAAACATAGGCCCCATAGGGTGCAGCACAACTATACAATGGACTCCCTGCACCAAATCCATCCTGATCATTATCTAAGTAATATGCATTTTTTGTAAATCCTTCATCTATTTGCCCATCACAATCATCATCAAGACCATTACAAATTTCGGTTGTGCAAACAGGGTCAGGAATAATAGGCACTCCAGGAGTTACTGCTGGAGCTGCACCAATAAAATCATCAAATGTAGAATACCCTTCAGAACTTCTAAAAACAATTGATTTAATTTTTGTATTAGTTGCTCCATCAACAAATATTATTGTTGGGTAAAATTTCACATTTTCATATTTACTTAGCACTGTAGCTGCAGGTTGGGCACTTTGATTTGATCCATTTGCATAAACTAAAGGAACTCGCTTTTCTATTGACCAATTATAAAAAGTATCTGTGTCAAAAACATGCCGCATTGCAGTATCACACAAAGGACATGATGAACCCCCAAAAAATATAACTATATAATTTCCATTTGTTTTTGCAAGATTAACTGCAGCAGAAAGATCAGTTGTCCATTTTCCTGCAGTAGCGCCACTTGTTTGAAGAGTAGGAACATAACTGAACGCGATCGGAGCTAAAAAGAATATTAAGCACAGCAAAAAAAACAAACTAATTTTTTTATCCATAAACTCAAGTATTTTAGTTGTTTTTCAAATTAAAAAACCTTTATGTAAAGCCAGTTAATTAAAACTAGCCTAATTAACCAGATATTTTTTAAAAATTAAAAGAAACAAAAAAATTACATTAGTTTTTTCAAATTTTCTATAGTTTCTTCTTGTAATTGTTTTACAGGCTTTCTATTAGTTGCATCTTCATTTAAATAATGCCAGAACAATATTTGCTCTTCAATTGGTTTCCAGCACAACAAAATTTCTTTTCCAGAGTGTCTTGAGTAAAAATCAAGTTCCATTTTTTCTAAATCCCTCATTACACACCCTTGTCGGATTAGAAAACCTAAAAGAGTATACATTTCTAAATTTTTTTCATGAAAGTTTTTGTTTAATTCTACTTCTAAAAGAAAATTTTCCATTGAATCATTATCAAATTCTATTTTAGTATTATCAAGCAATTGAAGCTGCTCGTTGAGTTCAAATAGTCTCTCAACGTCAGGCTTTATTCTCTGAATCAACTCATTAGCCTGTGCAACTGATAAATATATTTTTGACATAAAAGAAGAACTGTTAAAAGGTTTATAAATTATTTGAATTTTCTAAAAACCCGTTTTGGGAGAAGATTGTTTATAAGGATTTAAAGTATTTAATCATTTTGTTTAAAGTGGTTCTGTAGAAATCCTATTTGGTTTGTATCCAAAGCTTAATTTTTATGATTCGTCCGATGTGTTCAATGTTGTATGCTAATGCTTTGATGGTTACAGTTTTTTGTTGATTGCTCGCACTGCGAGCACGAACAAACCCTCCAAGGGTTTGTTTAATAGCAGAATTTACTGTTTCAGCTAACGCACGTTGATTGTAAATAGTTTTGTTAAACATTT
>JAVHOV010000020.1:0-10458 GCA_036170245.1 archaeon
GGTGCAACAAGTTCAATTTCTTTTGCACTATCTTTTGAATTTGGTGCAGTACATTCTCTTACTTTTATTGTTGTTGATCTTGACTTTTCATCAGTAAGTATTGAGCCTGAATATAATTTTATTCCAAATGGCTTTGAAGAAATCAAAGTTTGACTCATTTGAGTTACCCCGTTTACTACAATTTCATATTTCTCTCTTCGCACTGATGGAGATGCAGTTGTAATTGATAGAGGAACTTTTACTGCAGCGTTTGGCATTATCAAAACTTGTGGAACGTAAAGCATTACTGAACTTGAGATTGGAACTACTCCGCCGTAAGTGTTTGTAGCTGGCTTGTAATCAGCAGGTGTTGCTCCTGAAAGCATTACTGCTTCTGCGCAAGTATTTGTAACTGTAATCATTTTTCCGATTTGCACTCCTGCATCAGGGAACATGTATGGGTCGCTCATTGAATCAGCTAAAGAAGCTTTAAGACAATTGTATCCTGAGTACATTGCAAGTACTTTTATTACTCCAAGCACTCTGTTTGTGTTAGCATAACTTGAAAGTGTTGAAGTAGAAGGAGCGTAAGTTGAGAGCCCATACCCCATGTTTAGTCCATATGCATTATTAGTGTATTGAGTGTTAGTGTATTGGTTACTGTATTGAGTACCGTATGTGCTATTACCATATTGATTATTGTACTGGTCATAATATTGGTATCTATCGTACTGTGCAGCTTTGTTGTTTAAATTTCCAAATCTTCCAGTAATTTCTATTACACTTTCTACAGGCTCAGTTATCTTTGAATTAGCTGTAGCAAATAATACTTTTGCAGGAGTTATGGATTGTCCTCTTTCAAGACTTACTGATCCGCTTGGCTGTATTTCAAGTTTTACATTGCTTGCAGTATAATTAGAACTTTGTGACAAGGAAATATTTTCAATTGGGAATGCAGAAATGTTTGTAATAAATAGCGGCTGGGCAGCTGTTGCTTTGTCCTTAATAGCCCCTTGTGCAAGGTAAAGGGTTACTTGTGCAGGGTAGCTTAGAGCTAAATTCGGATTCATTAGTTTTACAGTTACACTAATTGTTTTCTTCAAGTAATTTGAATCGTAAATCAAATCAAATGCATAAACTTCGTCTCTTACTCTTTCTACTCCGTTGTATGCAGTTATGGTTAGTTCTTTTATTTCGCCTGGCTGTAAATCCAAAACATCTTCAGCATCAAGCTGTATTGCACTCATTTTTGTTTTTGATCGTATAGTTTTCTTCAGTGTTATTGCTTGATCACAATTGTTTGTTAATTCTATTGCAGCAGAATCGCTTGTGCCTTCATTTCCAATTAAATTTATTACTGCAGTGCTGTCATCAACTTTGAGGCATGTTGAATCCAATTTTCTGTTATAAACCATATGTATTTCTGAACTTATTTTTGCAAGGAACTGGCCTTCAACTAAACCTGAAATAGTTATTGTAGCAGTTTCATCTGCAGAGTCATTGTCTTCGCCATTAAAAGTAACTATTATTGGAACGCTTTGTTTTTGATTTGCAGATAGTGCAGAAGGAACATCAGCATTTATTCTGAAACTCCCTGCAATTATTTCGTCCCCAGTGTTGTAATCCAGTTCAGTTTGGTTGTCAGAAGTTTCTCCTGTTACATCCACTGCAATATTTTGGATTACAAAGTCAGAGTTGTTTGTAAGTATTTGGTCAAGCGAAATTAATTTCTGCCCTTGAGGCATTTTTACTTCAATAGTTTCTGGGAATGAGAATACATTTCTAGTTGTAATTAATAGAGGTATAGTGTTTGTTGCAAAGCTTGGCGCACTTACTTCTACAGTGTACAATCCAACACTTAAGTTATTTGTAACTCTGTAATATCCGTCTTTTCCTTTTCCATCAGTGTTATCCCCAATAATTGTTTTAACAGTTTTTCCTTCTTTGTCAAGTATTTTTATTAAAGCGTTAGTCATGCTGACTAATCCTGAGTCAGTTACTTTTACAGAAAAATTCTTTCCTACAATTACTTGGTCTTCAGACAATTCAACTAAAAGTGTTTTTTCATCCACTACTTTGAAATTCAATTCTTTTTGAACGCTTGCTTTTCCAGTAACATCAACAGTTATTTTTGCAGCACCTATTTCTTCAGCAGTAAAATAAAATCTTGCTTTTTGTTTTCCTTCTTTTGCAACTGAAAGTGCAATGCTTGCATTTTTCTTAGCACTTGTGCTGCTTGCTTGTTCTCTTGCAAAGTACATTGTGCCTGTTTGTGTTGAATCAAAATTAAGGTTAGTGTCAGAGCTTGCACTTACTTGAACATAATCTTGTTCCATTGAAGTTACTTCTACTTCAACAGCATATAATTTTCCTCTTAGCGCTTCAAACTTATCAGCATTAAGAAGATTTTCTGAAGAATCAATGAAGTTTGTTGTAACGCAAATAGTATCAGTACAATCTGGGAGGGATTCGTATAGAGTCAAATCCTGTGTTGAAGTTGCAGCGTATAATCCTGATTTAATATCAGTGTATCCTTTTGTTCCAAGATCTTCATCAATTGGAGCTCTGTAATATTCTTCTCCAACAATTGCCCAAGTTCTGTATTTGAGTTGCACTTTTCCAGGAGTGAAATCTTCTACACGCAATTTTACTTTTACAGTGTAAGTTCCTTTTGGCTGAACTATTGTTCCTTCAATCCACTTGCTTTTTTCTCCTTGGCTTAAAGAATTTGCTCTGTCGATTGCTTCGTTTCCAGGAGCTGGAGTTGGTGTGTATGAAGTAGAATATTCTACACTAGCATTTTGCATACTAAAATCATATAATCCAATTTTTTCACTTTCTGCGAGAGGAGTGCTGTCAGAGCCTGCCCTAAAATTTATTCCAGCTTTGCTTGCTGCGCGTGGATAATTTACACTAAACTTTGCCCAGTAAAATGCACCAGGAGTAATTCCTTGTACTGTATCTCCATTTTCATTTTCAATTCCTATAAACTGAACTATTGGAGTAAGTGAAGCAGAATCTTTGTTGTATACAATTACTTCAACGTATGTTTTTCCTTTTATTATTACATTTTCAGTGAAAGTGTTTTGATCAGGAAGTGTTACAACTACTTCAACAGTTTCTCTTTGTTCTCCGTCAAAGTATATGCTTCCTAAGTAAATATTTTCATCATAAAGCGTTGTTGCATCAAGTCCGTTAACAACTGCAGTTCCTACTATATCTTTTCCGAATACATCTAAAAATTTCATTTCAATTACATTTACTTTTTTCTGCATGTTCAAATATACTTTTTTGTCCATGTCGCCTTTTGCAAGTTCAACTGTGGCACTAGCTTCAAACGCAGTGCTGTACCCATTTACTTGGTAAGTTTTTTCTGTAGGAACAATCGCACTAACGTATCCTGCAAAACTAGTTTGTAAAAGGGGTAATCCGCTTGGAACAATGTTCCCGTCAACAATTTCATTTACTATTACATTTATTCCGTTTAATGCATTTCCCTTAGCATCAATTGAGTAAATATCAAGTCTTGCAGAATTTGTTGCACTTACTTTTGTCAATAATATTTTTACTTCTTCAGTGCTGCTTACAGCAACTTTTTGTACTGCTGGAAGATATCCGTCAAGGTAAGCTGCAATGTAAACTGTTTCAGTTGGATCAAGACCCGTAAAATCAATTCCATTTACTGTTGTTACTTGACTTGCAAATAGAGATAAATCGCTGTTGAATATTTGTACTGTTGCTCCTTCTAAAGACAAACCTAAACTTGAATCATTAACTGAAACATGTAAATTCTGTCCACCCTGTTCAAGAGTAATATTAATTTGTTTTTCTTTTTCTCTTATTGTTACTCCATCTCCAGTCTTATCAGAATCATAAGTTAAGTATCCTTCTTTTTCTGCTGTGATTCTAAGTGGAATACCTGCAGTAATTGAAGCAACAAGTGTTCCATTTCTAGTAAAATCACTGACTTCAATTGTGCTGTTTTGTTTGTTGTAAACAGTTACTTTTACATCGTTGATTAATTTTTCATCAATTCCTTTTACGCTGATTCCAACAGCTGCTTTTCCAACGTAAGATTGTGTTGAGGGATCAAGCTGTATTTCTTTCACCTGTCCGCTCAAAAAAGAAATTGTCTGCTGATAATCATTATATCCTTCAGCAGTTACTTTTAGTATTAAATCTTCTCCGGAAGGAATTCCTGTTTTTGTGTAAAAACTATTATTGTCTTCGATTAATTCGTAACTCAAATCAGAAGAACTAACAATTACTGTCGCATCATTTACAACTGTTTTTGTTTCCTTGTCAACTAATCTTACTTTTGCTTCAATTGAAACAAAATCTTTGCTGAACCTTATTCTCGGAGAATTATTATTCTCCCCGATTGTAAATTCTAGAGAAGTAGGTTGATAACCTGTTTTTTCTGCAGTAATATAAATTTTATCCGAAGTATAAAGTGCCCTGCCCAAAGCAATTTTTTGTCCATCGCTCGCTGTCCCTTTGTATAACTCAAGTCCTTGCTTGTCTGTTATTGTTAAAGCTACTCCGGTAAGTGCTTTTCCATCAGAATCTTTTAAAGATAAAGTCAACTGCCCTACATCAGGGCCTTGGTAAGTAAATATAACTGCCAAAGCTATGAGTATAATTAGTAAAACTGATAAAGTTACTACAAAACTAGGTATTCCTTTATTCTCAAAAAAATCAGAATAAGTGTAAACAGGAAGGCCTTTTCCGTCAAGGAAATCAAGCAAGTCGAAGTATTTATCCTCAGCTTTATTGTAAATTGCCGCTAATTTTTCTGAAATCAACAAACCCACTCACAAGCAACTAATTAACTATAAATAAGTGTCTTGCCACATTAATAAACCTTTTGAAAGTATCCTAGAAAAACTAAAAAAGGTTTTTTTAAGAATTAGTTTTATAAAAAAGTTATTTTTATTAAAAGACAGTTATCTTGTTGCACTTGGGAGCATAACATCGTTGGAATCTGTTGAATATTCGTTAAGATCCGTGTTAGATCTGACAAGTAAATTGCCAAATCCATCCCCTTTGTAAGTCATTTGGGTAGGAATAAAACTCATTTCAGTTAAATATGCAGTACCAGTATAACCTCCCCCAAAAGGAGTATACCTGCAAGACTCATAACAAGGCACCATATTATTTATTCTTGTAAATTCATCGCCGGAAGATATACTTTTTGCAATAAACACTTTACCCCACCCGTAAGCAGTTACATAACTTGTAGTACCCATGTCTGCATCCCCTGTTCCACCGTATGCTGTTGTAGTATTTGGGTTGTTAAAACATCCAGGAACATTTCCGCATGAAGGATCGCTTGCAACATAAACATCATGAAGCGCTCCCGCAAGCACTACCCAGAATACATTTCCACTCGGAACTGAACGAAATACACTAGGAACATTCCTTAAAGCATAATCATTTTCATCATAAATAGGAATAATTTCTTTTGAATCATAATTAGGCGCAACAAATTTGATGTACTCATGTTTTCCTCCGCTCTTTATTAGGAAGAAAATATTTCCATCATCACTCGCAAAGTCAACTGGGTTTTGTTTGTAAACATTATTGTATTTTCCATTTGTAATATAAGTATCGCTTGATGCAGTGATTGGAAGTAATCTTGCTTTATCCAAAATGCACCCATCATTATCCCCAAGTTGTGTAATGCAAGGAATAATGTTTCCGTTTTCATCTTCAGTTAGCAAAGTATCAGCATTGCATGAACTTTTCTTGAATGGAATTCTAAATACCCAAACTTCCCCGTTCTGTATTTTCTTAATGTAAAATGACTGACTGACTTCATCTTTCACAGGACTAGAATAATTTTCATTATAAGGGCAATTGAATATTTGCAGAGGATCAATTTCAACCGGAGGAGCTTTGACATTGACACAATTTCTATTAATTATTTGGCAGTTGCTGCAACTCAAAGTTCCTGAATTGAATCCATATGTTGCACAATTTTTTCCATTCAAATTGCTTCCTTCACACTGTTCAGTTCCTTCAATAATATTATTTCCGCAAGTCTGTGTAGGAGTAGCAGGAGTGCTTACACAAGAATTAGTATCAACTCTGCAGTCAACACACTTTAGATTTCCAGAAGCAAATCCAAAGTCAATACAAGTTGCTCCATCAAAGTTAGATGCATCACAATCTTCATTTCCTTCTATTTTTCCGTTTCCGCAGACAGAAGTTGGTTCAACTGGTTTATTGAAATCAATAGGAGGAACAAAAGCATTAAAGCACCCACTCTTATTTAGCTGGCAATTTACACAAAATAATTTTCCTGAATCAAATCCAAAAGTTGCACAGCTCAATCCATTAAAATTATTTCCATCGCACTTTTCTTTCTCATCAATTTTACCGTTTCCGCAAAGAGGAACAACAATAGGAATTACAATTGGTTTAGGGAATTTTGCAAGGCAAGCTTCTCTTTGACTTTCTGTAGGAATAGGCAAACAATAATTTCTATCCATATAATACTCAGCCAAATTTCTCAAAGAAAAAGACAAAGAATAATCATCCATTCTTTTGTTTAAAATATTTGAAATATTTTGGTTTGAATAAATTACTTTACCATCATCAACTAATTTGATACAAGCAAGACCAGAATAATAATCCTTATTTAAAATATTATGACAAAAATTCAAATCAACAAAATAATCTGCTAGTTTAGTGTAAATAATCCCTGTATCTTTACTACTCAAACCTAAAGTAGAAACATAATTCAAAGCTTCATTTGAAGTTAAACCATTTATTTTATCCCAGCCAATTACACAATCAGCTAAATCTATAGGATAACCACTCCAAAAAGAACAATTCTCTAAAGCATAACCACCAAAAGTAGCACCATTACTTGGAACAGTACTTGCGCTCGCAACAGAGGAAGGAACTTTGTTTATTGCAAACACAATCTTTGGGTCCCCCACAGCAGTACTAGAAATCTGGTTTGAATAAGTAAAAGAAACTGGTTTTCCAATATTCTCAAACGCAACAGGAATCTTTGTAATTGATTGACCCTTTACCAAAAATGCAAACTCATTTGACTTTCTGATTAAATTATCTCCAAAAGAAGTTACATAAACCCCATTTAAATTATAATCAAATCCAATATTGTTGAATTTAGTTACCTTGCCGCCATCATCAACATTAATCAGCAAATTATTATTTATAGAATTTATTTCCAATTCATTTTTACTCCAATTTAATTTAGTCAAAATTAAAGCTTTATTAGAATCATAAACTGATATTGAAGACAATTTATTCTCAAAATAATTAAAATTGTAACTTAAAACATTTTCATTCTCAGAAGAATAAATTATCTTTACTATTTCTTCCCCATCATAAATAAATAATTTTTCAAATTTACCAAATTTGATTTTGCTTAAATTGTTGTTTTCATAAAAATAATAAATTACATTTGATGAATTCAAATCAAATTTGTCTAAATCATCTCTATTATAATCAAAATCTAAAAGCACAATTTTGTCAAGCAAAAACTCTTTCCCAACTTTTTTGTAAAATTCAGTCCCATAAGGATAATTTAGACTAAAACCATTTTTGGGCACTGGTTGATTCAAATTTACTTCTCCAGTTGAAGTAACTAGAACTAATTTATTATTACTCAAGTAAGCAAACGGAGTAAATGTTATCACTTTAGGAGAAGAAAAAGAACTTGTAAAACTTTTTGTGGTTGACAAATAAACATTATCAATAAGCTGAACAAATAACCCTCCGTCAATAGAATTAACTTCACCCACCAAAGAAAATCCTGCAGCTCCGCCAGAAAAAGTGAAAAAAGGTCCGTAAATTCCGCCCAGTCCGTAATATTCATTTGACGTTTGCGTACTAGATCCGCTGTTTGAAAAGAACCATGTAAAAAAATCTGTTAGTGAAGAACCTTCAGGATGCGTTGCACCATAAATTTCACCAGCAGGACCAAAACTAAATGCAGTAATATCTCCCCAAAAATCAGGTGCATTCATACCACCCAATATTTGAGAACCTGTTTGCCCTCCAAAAAGACCCACTAATGGATCTCCTATAAAGTCAGTTACTAATAACCCTGCTGCAAAAGGCGAATTAAATCCAAATAATGCGTGTGAAAAATCTACTTTTTTCCCATCACACAATTCAACAATATAATCTTGTTTAGGTATTTTATCCCCACAATTATAAATTGTAGGATAACTGAAAAATGATCTAGTGTCAGTAAGCAAAGATCTTAAAACAAGAATTGACCCAATAGCAGGATTTATCTTGCACCCATCTATCGCATTATTCAGGGTAGTATCAGCATACAAATGGTAAATTAAAGTAGATGCTTGATTTCTGAAATTAACAGATCCTTGTTCTTGTTTTATTTGCTGCTCCATTTCTTTTAATTTTTTCCAAAAATTTGAATTCATTAATTTTTCCAAATCATTACAATCTTTCTTTTCAGGCCCCCAGTTATTCAAATCTTTTTTAATTGTTTGAATTAATTTATCCAAATTATGCCATGACCGAACTTTTGTTATTTGCCCAATATATTGGCAGTTATTTCCAATGCAAGTTTTTTTTGCCATTCCTTCTTCTACCCAAGTTCCTTTTTCTTCACTAAAGTACCATAAAGGCATTTCAGTTGGAGCAGAAGTATTTTGTTTTGGATCTAAAGGAAAAGTCACTGTCGCACTTTTACCATTCTTAAAATCCAAATTATTTCCATTCTCATCTTGCGCAATTATTTTTGCAAATCCATACGATTCAAGTCCCGTAACATTGCCGTCTTTTAAAAGACCTTCAAGTTCTCCTGGGAAATATTGCATGTCTCCAGGAGTATTCGGATTAAATGCAGTAACAGAAACACTAGGATTAACTGGAACTTTATTAGTCCCCATAACAACTAAGTCATTTGCATTTACATCTAACTTCACTCCTTTGTCTTCAACTTTTGTAGTTTTATTAAAATCAAGTTTTACAAATTCACTCATTGTAGCAAATACAATGTCAAGATTTTGTCCTTCACAAGAAATATTTTTGTGAACAGGGACAAATCCTTTTTTTGTAAAAGACAAAGTCAATTCTTTTGAACACCTAATAGTTGCAAAGTATTCGTTTCCATTAATACTGAAATTTTTCAAAACTGCATTTGTTGTAATATTCAAATCGCTAAAATTTGTATCATCACCAAAAAGTAATCCGCTGACAGCATAATCTTTTTTCATAAAATCCCAATCAGTAGTACTGATAATATTCAAAAAAAGGGAACCAACTACAAAAACAAAAACTAAAACAAAAAGCAAACTAACCAAAGTTGTCCCAATATCAGCAAGAATATTTTTTAGTTCCTTTTTTCCTTTTATTAATTCCAAATCATTTTCATCAAAGCCAAATTTTACTATTACTCTTCTTAACACATCGTCTTTTTCATTAGCATTCAGTAAGCCAAGAATTTCTTTACTCACTTCAAAAAAAAGATTAATTTCCTTTACTTCACTAGGTGTGGCACTAGGCACAAGCATCATCAGTTCTAGCTTTGTTTTTCCTTCACGTGCGCATTTTGCGGCAATTGCTTTGTAATTATTGTCCACTAAAATAACCAAACTAAATAAGTCTAGAGGATATTTAATACTAATTAGTAAGGCTAAATTAACAAAGCAAAAAAATTATTTTATCAAAATAAATATTATTTTCGCATTGCCCAATAAAACCAAGCAACGTAAAATACGGTAATATAGACGAACAAAACTACTTTGAACAAAATATCATGAGCAAATTCCACTACCTGTAAATTTTGCGTTAATACAATGTGAATTGTTACAAGTATTCTTAACACATTGAATATTATCCCAACAATTATAGCTAGAATTATTCCAATTATTTTTGCTTTTCTTTTTATTCCAAAGCTTGCAAGTATTGCACTAATTAAAATAATTATTTCTAAAACCCCTGTGCAAAGCCATGCGATAAAAATTGTTTTGTCATTCACACTAAAAGCGTAACATGTTCCAACAACCCCGTCAGAGAGCCAGGAAAACTCGTCACAAGGCAAAACTCCTAAAGAGGTAGTCTTTATTCCTTCAAAATTCAAAACAGATTCAACTGTATTTGCTGTTATTTGTTTGTAAATTATTTGGGGAACTAATCCTAAGATAAGTGAAAGTATCAAATAAAATAAAATGAACCCTGCTAAGAAATAAATCAATTGTCTTTTTTCATCAGAACGTATTTTTTTGTTTTCATTCTCAAAATAATCTTTTATTTTTGAAACTAAATCTTTTTTTGAATCATTTTTAAATGTTTTTTCTTTTTTCAAATCAAATCCCTTTTTAAAATTTCAATTTACAATAAACTCTAATATCTTTTAATATAATAAAGCATTACTTTTCTTCTTTTTCTTCATAAAAACAAGTTTTTATATCACTTAATCCCTAATTTGAACAATCAGAAGTTATTTGGATAGAGTTTGATATTTATGAA
>JAVHOV010000020.1:10558-13704 GCA_036170245.1 archaeon
AAAGTTGGAGAATTCGTTGTTAAAGAAATCGGCGGAAAGCGTTCTCTGATTTTTGATTGTAGAAATTGTGTTTATTCAGCATCCATTGCAGAAGATCATCATTGTAGATTTCACACAATAAAGATTTTGCAGGAAGTTGAAGCAGTAAAAATTGTTTTAGCAGAAGTTTATGAAAGAGTGTATGAAGAGACTCAAACAAGAATGCTAATGGAAATAGCTAATTTTTCCCAAAAACTAGCGATTGAAGGAATTTGGAGTTATAATCACTTAGGTAAAACTTCAAGAGAATGTGAACAATTTTTCCCTGAGCGTCATCAAATCATTGTTAGAATTGCAAATGACTTAATCAGTTATGACCCGCTTTTAGCATATTTGAGTTTGCTTCAAGAATTAAGAAAAGAAGAAGAAAAAATGAAGCAGTCCCCTCCTTTGTATGTTTCTTGCACTGAACCATACATTGCAACTTTAGTTGAATTAAAAAACAGATTTGAAACAATGCTCTTAATTATTAGAGCAAAGAAAATTCTTACCGAACTACAGGCAGTTCCTGAAACTACTCAAATTTACAAGTCTCTTTTTGAAGCCGATATTAAACCAAGTTTCATTGGTTCAAAACTTTCTTTTGCAGGAATAGAAAACTTTGATTTACTAGATGAGTATTCTGTAAAAGAATCAAGTGTTCAAATCTTAGCAGACCCTGATAAAGTTGAGAAACTTTATTACATTAATCCTCCTGAATATTCGCTTGCACCAGACCAGTATTTTGTTTTAAGTAAAACTAGAGAAATTGTTGCAACCTATAAACCTGGAAGAACTTCTCTTAGTACTGTTGCAACTTCAAGAAGATATTTTGAGCGATTATATGAATCAACAATAAAAGAAGTTGCTGCATTCAACTACATTCAATTGACTTCAGAAGATATGAGTTCGCTCTCAAAAGTAGTTGCCCGTTACACTGTAGGGTATGGAATTTTAGAAATTCTTTTGAATGATAGAAAAATAACTGATATTTACATTGATTCTCCAATTGGAATGAAACCAATTTATATTGTGCACGCTGATTTTGGCCAGTGCCAAACAAATATTAGTTTTACTGAGAACGAAGCTAATGCTTTGATTTCAAAATTAAGAGCAATGTCTTCACGTCCTTTTGATGAAGCTCATCCAGTTTTAGATTTTGATTTGGCTGATCTTGAAACAAGAGTAGCGGTAATTGGCCCCCCTCTTACTCCTTCAAGTTATGGTTTTGCTTTTAGACTTCACAAAACTACTCCTTGGACTTTGGAACAATTCATTGATGTCAGTTTCATTAGTCCCCTTGCAAGCGGACTTTTGAGTTTCTTAATTGATATGCAGACAACAACCCTTGTTGTTGGTTCAAGAGGTTCAGGAAAAACTTCTTTATTACAGGCGCTAATGCTTGAAATTCCACAAAACACTAGAATAATTACTTCTGAAGATACGCTTGAACTTCCAGTAACTTACATGCAGGAAATCGGATTTAACATTCAAAGAATGAAGACAAAGAGTGCAATTAGTGTTTCAAAGAGCGATACTGAAGTTGATCCTGCTGAAGCTCTAAGAACTGCATTGAGACTTGGTGACTCAGCAATTGTTGTTGGAGAAGTAAGAAGTAAGGAAGCAAAAGTATTGTATGAAGCAATGAGAGTTGGGGCAGCAGGTAACGTTGTTTTAGGAACAATTCACGCTGATAGTGCTTATTCGGTTTGGGATAGAGTTGTAAACGATCTTGGAGTACCCACTACTTCATTTAAGGCAACTGATTTAGTTGTTGTTGCAAGACCTATTAGGTTTAAAGGAAGTTTAAAGAGAGCAAGAAGAATTACAGAAATTACTGAAATCAAAAAATTTTGGAATGAAGATCCTCTAAGAGAAGGCGGACTGCTTGACTTGATGAAATATGATGCTGCAAAAGATTCTCTTGAGTTACTGGAAGATAATTTAAAAGAAAGTGATTTATTCCAAAAGATTCAGAAGACTAGTGGACTTACAATAAACGATATTTGGGCAGAAATTAGACTAAGAGGAAATGCTAAATTATTTTTGGTTGAACAGAAAAATGCAAATGATTTGAAGGTACTTTTAGAAGCTGATCACACAAGTCACGCTAATAACAAATTAATGCTGATGAGAGAAGAAATGCTTGAAGAAAATGGAAAACTTGATTATGATCAATTGCTGGGGCAGTGGAAGAATTGGGTTACAACTACTTTAGTTCCATTAGTTCAAAAGAAACCAGCTAAATCAACTGAAGACTAGAGTTAAATTAATCTCTTGAAATTTTTATTTAATTCTTTTTTTCTAAATCCAGTTCCATTTTAGCCACAAGCTTATCTTCAGCGCCAATAATTTTGAATCCAAGCGATTCATACAAAGCCACACTTTTTTTATTGCTTTTGAGAACTGAAAGCTGCAATCTTTTGTTACCTATTCGCTCTGCAACATATTTTATTTCGGACAATATTTGTCTTGCAGCACCTATATTCTGATATCTTGATGCAGTAGTTAAACTGTGAATATCCAAAACTTTACCGCCCTTCCCGTCTCCTTTTTCTTCAAATCGAACTAGAGAAATATCTCCACCCTTAACTTTTGTAAGCTTTATTTTTCCTTCATAAAACCCGCGAATATATTTCAGAAAAGTTGTTTGTCTGAAAATTCCAAAAGTTGGGTGAGTAACAGTTCTCTTTCAAACAGTTACTCTGCCTTTCTTGAAACTCTTTTCTTTAGTTATTAATGAAACACTGTTTATTTTTTCTTTTTTCTTAGCTTCACTCAAAGTCAATTCTTCAGCAGGTATCCTGAAATTATGAGATTTGCTTCTTTGAGCTTTTGCCCTTTTTGAAACATTTTTGATTGCTTCATCTCTGTCTTTTGCAAGTCCATGTTCAAGTTCGATTCTGATTGCATCATCAACAGCTTTTTTTGATAATTCTAAATTAAGTGAAGTGATTTTTATTCCCTTGTTGCGAAGAAGCGCCTTGCTTGATGTACCCCATCTACCTTTTAGTCGAAATGCCATTTTCTTATTACCATAAGTAAATGAGTTTAGGAAGTATAAAAATTAGACTTTGTGAATTACCACACCCTAAAGGGTGTGGCTTCTTATTGTTAGCGCGTTTAGA
>JAVHOV010000021.1:0-13515 GCA_036170245.1 archaeon
AGTAGAGGGGCAACCCTCTATTTATGCCTGTTTATAAATCATTTCTACAGAGCCTGTTTTTAAGAAACTAATAATTGTTCTCTTAAAAAGTTTAGAGAGTTTTTGCAAGGGTAAATATTATAGTTGAAATCGGGGTTAAAACTAAGGCATAAACCCAAAAGTTCTTTTTATTTCCTTCCTGTATGGCAAGGAAAAATGAGCTAAGCAGAGCATATTCAAAAATGTAAATATTTGTTCCAAGTATTGCTGATTCAAAAAGAGCTTTTCGCATTTCGATGCTTAATCCAAGTCCAATTTCTCCCATTGAATGAAAATTTAGTCCGCTTACAAGCCCAACAATTAGCCCGAGTATTGCAGGAACAATAATTCCTGAGGATAGTATCAAAGTGTATTTTGTGACAAGCATTACTGCCTGCCTTTCCTTTAGAATCGCTTTTGTCTCAAGCAAATCTTCAGCAGTTTCTTTTAATGTTTCAGAAATCCTTGCTCCGCTCTGATACCCTTGCAAGAATAAATCAATTACTCTTGAATAACTTCTGCTTTTGTTAAGTTCTTTAATGTGGTTGAGTGCAGATTCAATGCTTGCCCCGTTTTTAATTTCGCCAAAAGCTCTATTAAAATCAGTGCTTAAAAGATCAAAATCGCTGTTTGAAATTTTTTTGATTGTTTGTTCCATTGAAGATTCATCGCAAAATACGCTTGCTTCAAGAAGCAAATCACTGAGAATTTCTTCTTTTTGTCTTTTTTTGTATTCAAACAAAATATCTTCAAATAGGTAAATTGCAAAAAAAGGCAAGATAAAGCCAATTATTGTTACAATAAATATTATATCAAAATTGTTCTTGAAAATATAAAAACTTATAATTAAGGAAAGCACCATAAGCAGTGTCCCACAAATAGTGCTAAATAGAAGGTATCCTTTCAGATTTTTTAATTTTGATTGGTTAAGCAATAATTTATTCTCAAAATTTTTTATTCTTGCTTCTTCAAGAATTTGCTTTAATGCATTTTCAAATAGTATTATTGCATCCAAACTTAACTCTCTCCTTTTATTTTTTTTATCCTTTTAAAAACAAAGGGGTTTTTGAATTAATTAAAATCAAAACCCCGCTATCCATTAATGGAAACAAAATTATGCTTATTAGAAAAATTTGTTCAGGGGTAAAGGAGAGTTTCATAAAGTATGAGCCAATTAGAGCAAAACTCATAAACATTGCGGGGATTATAGCAGAAACTGCAATAAAAACTAGTGCATAAACAACCATTTTTCCGGAAAATTCCTTGCTTTCAATTCTTTGTTTTAGGAGCAATTCTTCTGCAAGCTTTTTTATCCCGCTAACATCTTTTTTTCCATTGTTATGTAAATTGCTTAAATTACTGCACGCCCGTTTTATATTGTGTGAATCAATTCTTTGATTCATTCTTTCAAGGGCTTCTTCAAAACTTGCCCCTTTATTCATATCTTTTACAATTAACCTAAATTCGCCTGAAACTAAGCTATCTTCATTAGCTGCTGAAAGAATTGCATTAGTAAAGTTCTTTCCTAGTTTTATTTCGCTGGACAATTTTGTTAAAAATAGTGGGAGTTCGCTTTCAATTTGAAGAGCGTATTTTTTTCTTTTTAATAGGGGGAGTTCTAAAAGAATTACAAATATAATCAAAGTAATAATTATTGCCACTCCTGCTCCAAGCAAAATATTTTTCAGTAATACTCCTATTATTAGCCATGAAAATAACCCTATTATTAAACTGAGTTTGATTGATTCAAACTTGTGTTTATTAAATTCTTTATCTCTCATATTTGACTTTTTCTTAATCAGTCCTTCAACAAATGAATTTGATTTAATTTTTTCCACTTCTGTTTCTTTCATAATTAACCTCTGTTATGTAGTTTTGATATTTTTTTACCTTTCATTCTCTGCAATTTCAAAGAACTCCCAAAACGTTATGTCTTTTTGCAGGTTTAGAAGTATTTTTTCTTTTTCATTAATAAGTTCTTTTACTTGTTCCTTGTTAATAGAAAATGTTCTCTCTATTTTTTCCATTAGTTTAACCGGTTCTTCTTTTTTCTCTAATTTCTTTTTTTCAAATGAATAATTAAACAAAGTTCTTAGTTTCAGTTTGTTTAAAGTCTTATTAACTTCGCAAATTTCTACAACTTTTCTTTGCTCTTTTCTGAACCCATTTTCAATCAAACTGATTCTTTTTTGAACTACAATCAAATCAATTGAACTAAGTACTCTTTCTTCTATTCCAAATGATTTTAATCTTTCAATTGCTTCCATTGCGCTTTCTGCGTGAAAAGTTGCATAAGATCCTCTTGCTTGACCAGCAAGCATAGTATTTACAAAAGCACTTGCTTCTTCTTTATTTCTAATTTCTCCAACTATTACTCTATCAGGTCTCATTCTGAATGTGTTGTCAATTAGCGAGCCTAAATTTACATTGACTTGTTCTGCTGTGTTAAGTTTGATAGTGTGATTTTGGGGAAGAGTGAGTTCAGGAGTTTCTTCTGCAACAATCACTCTTTCGTTTTTTGGCAAAAAACAAAATAATGCATTTAATGTAGTAGTTTTTCCTGAACCTGTATTTCCGCAGATTAAAATAGAACAGCTGGTTTGCATTGCAAGCCACAAAAATGCAGTTGCCCTGGTGCTAATAGTTCCATATTCAATTATGTTTAATGGGGTGAGAGGTTTCTCTTTAAATTTTCTTATTGTTGCATTAATTCCAGAGAATGCAACAGGAGACATTGATGCATTGAGTCTTGATCCATTTTTGAGTACAGCATTAATCATAGGCGAGTGGTAACTGAGTTGTCTTCCAAGCGGGGAAGCCAACTTGTTTATTATTGTTCTAATCTTATCTTCATTTTCGAATTGAATGTTTGTAGTAAGCCACCCAAAGGTTTGGTGATAAACCATTAAGGGTTTCTTTTGCCCGTTAATTACAATTTCTTCAAAATCAGGATCGTTTAACAGAGGAGTTAGAATACTCTCTTGAATACTTTCCCATTCAAGTAAAAGTGAAATTCTCTCTCTTTGTTCTTTGTTTAAGAGAATCATATTTTCCAAGCAGTAATCTCTTAAGAAAAAGTAAACATCTGATTTTGTGTTTATTTCTTTTTGAGATTGTTTCATTTCTTCTAAAACCTTGGTAAAAAAATTTTTTTCTTTTTCAATTAAATCAGGAATATTCACCAAAAGAAACCTTTGTCCTTTTGCATCAACAATTAATCCGCTTTTGCATTCGCTTAATTTTTTTGAGTATTCAATAGGAGTTATGTTGAAATCAATTTTTGTTTTCATTATTAAGAACTTTTTGTGTTATTTAAAAAGGTTAATAATTTTACGTCATTTGCCAAATAGTTTGGGTATAGTTTGCTAAACAAATAGTATTTTATATTAGAAAGGTACCATGTTTATCGGGTTATCACCCCGATTTCTATAGGTAAAGGCAAGAAAAGGCAAAGGGGGGAAGAAAGCACCTACTTAATTGCTTTCTTTTCCTTCAAAAATTGTTTTTCTAAAAGGTCTCTATTGTTACCAATTGATCTTTTGTCCTAGTTTAATTTTTTTGGCTTTTCCTTTTGGCAGTTCAATTACATACTTAGCAGCTTTTTTTGGAGTATAATTAGGGATAAATGGCTCAAGAGTGGTCTTATCTACAACTTTTTGATTTTTATCCAAGAAAAGTACATCAATTGGGAAGAAAACAAAGAGCATGTGCAGTGAAGTTCCTATTCTGCTTTCTGCCGGAAAGTCAAACACTAGCGCATAGTTAAAATTCTTTTTTTCTTCAAACATTAATCCTTTAGTTCGTTCCAAAGTATTTTTGGCGAACCTTACATTTTTCATAATTAATTTGTTCTCTGCTTTCAAAACCATTTTTTTATCACTTTTTATAATTTATTAGAATGCTTATTTTAATATCTCTAAAGGAGGAACTTTTATTTCTTGAAGCAATTTTTCAGTTTTTGTCGGAGTGGCTTTGCTTAATTGATCTCTTTTCTTATTCAATTCCTCAGTAATTCTATCAATATCCTTCATTTTTTGTTTTAGTTCAGCAAGAATTTTTGCCATTTCTTCTTTTGTATTATTATCCAAGTCTTTTTTAGGTTCAGCAGAAACTTGAGGCATTATGCCTTTCCTTACTTCAGTAAGCAGTTTGTTTTCTTCTTCAGCCATAACTAGAGTGAATAATATCTTTTGGTATTATTAAATCTTTTTGATGAGCTCTAAATTAAGATAGTCTAAATTTTATTTGAATACTTCTCCTGTTTCATTGCTCCAAAAGATAAGGTCAAGTTCATCGAAAGGAATTTCGTTCTTTTCACAAAAATTTCTCATTTTTTCTTCAATTTCAAGGTAAGTTTTTTTGCTCAGAGTTTTAGGGACTTCTTTAATTACTTTGCACTTTACCAAGTTCTTCAAAATGTGTCTGTCAAGAATCGCAATTTCACTTCCAAAACCAATGTTTCTTAAAAAGTGGCTTGCTTCTTTTAGCCCGTATCCGTTAACTTCTTTTAGTAAAAATTCTCTTGCTTTGATTGGATCGTTTGGCAATCCATTTTTGATTAGAATTTTTTTTAGTTTACTAGCAGGAAATTTATACTGTACTTCCTTTAGCCTCTTTGCTTTAGTCCGAAAGAATCTAACATTCTTACAAAAGGGCTCTTTTTCTAGAGCAGTACCTTTGTCCAATAGTTTGTGTTCCTTTAATTGGTTAATAGTTTTGAATGCCTGTTTTGCAGAACTTTGAGGAGTAAGAATACAAAAGCACAGTTCTTCATAGACCAGTTCCTCATTTTCCCAAGTATTTTTGTATCCCTCAAGAGCTTTAGCAATATTCTCAGTAATATGGGGTTTTGGGGTGCAAAGAAAAGGTTTTTTTGCCATTTTGTTCCCTTCTATTAATTATCCCATTATTAGTTCGCTAGTGTTTTGCGAATCTTCAACAATTTGTTCAAATAGAGCAACGTGTCCTTTCTCAAATTCAGCAAGCTCACTAAAAAATTTTCTTACGCTTCCCTTGGTTTTTATTGCAGCATCAGTGTAAAACTCAACTGCCTTCTTTTCTCTCCAAAGTGCATAAAGAACTGCAGTCATTTCTTGTTGTCCTGCCGGAATTGCATGGATTTGGGGAAATTTGTTTGTAATGAATTTTATTTCTTGTTTTAAGGGGTCTTGTGTTTTTTCAAGTTCTTTTTTTAATTCAAGAATTTTTGTTAAGTGCATATTTTCTTCTTTTACTAAAAAAACAAAAAAAGGATTTAATTCAGATCCCTTAGTCTTTTCAGCTTCAGCTTCATAAAAGCCCTTGCTTGATTCTTCAACATGCTGTGCAATATTAAGGGCATGAATAATTGATTCCTTTGATTCTGAATCAAGTTCCTGAACTGCTTTTAATACTTCTTTAGCTTTTACAAAATCCATTTTTTCACCTTGCTAATATGTTACTTTGTTCCGTTTCTTGTTAAAAACCTATTTCTTTCTTTTTTAGAAAGTGCTTTTCTGGTACAATCATCGAATGGGTTTTTTTGCTAACGTTTTTTAAACGAACGAATCCTTCTATTAATGATTACTTTATGCTTGAATCAATTGCTTTTATTCCGGATGGTAACCGAAGGTATGCAAAAAAGGCTGGTGTTTCTCTAGCCCAAAGTTATGCATTAGGGACCCAAAAAGCCTGGGATGTGTTGAATTGGCTTTCAAAATATCCTACAATTACAACAGGTACTTTTTATACTTTTTCAATAAAGAATTTTGAGCGTTCAAAAGATGAGCTTGGAATTTTATTTAATATATTTGAGAAACAATTAGTTCGAGTGTTGAATGAAAAGATTGATGATAACCGGGGAATTAGAATTAAGTTCATTGGTCACACCAATTTGTTTCCAGCTAACTTGCAAGAAGAAATGCAGCGAGTTGAAGAAAAAACTTCAATCTATCCTGAACGAACTTTGAACTTGGCTTTAGGGTATGATGGGCAGACCGAAATAATTGATGCTACAAAAAAGTTTGCAAATGACGTTTCTTTAGGAAAAATAAAATCAGATTCATTGACTCCCCAAATTTTTAACAAATACCTTTATTCCGACTTTAAAGCACCTGACTTAATTGTTAGAACCTCAAATGAACAAAGACTTTCTGGATTTTTAACTTACCAGTCATCCTATTCTGAACTTGCTTTTATTGATAAATACTGGCCCGAATTAACTGAAAGTGATGTGGATAAAGTTGTTTTGGATTTTGAAGAACGAGAAAGAAGATTTGGAAAATAATAAATAAATCCTGATTTTTTATTAGTTTAAACTTTTTTAGAATATTGAAATATTAAATAGCCCCTCCCAGATTCGAACTGGGGTATCAGGCTATCTTCAGGTTCCGTTAAGTTTCGCTGTATCGAGTAAGCTTTAGCTTACGAAGATACTTCTTCATTGCAAAAGTTCTTCAAACTTTTGCGATGCCCATAAATCTCTGATTTATTGGGTCGCGAACCTTAGCAAGGTTCCTTCAAAGGCCTGCATCCTTAGCCACTAGACGAAGGGGCTCTAGTTACTTTTCTTTCCTTGCTTTGCAGGGATAGTAAATATTATTGTTTTAGAGAAAATTTATAAATCAAGGTTTTGGGCTTTTTTTAAGGGAATTTTAAAATTGGCTTATTTACTCTAATAATTAATTTTTTTTAAAACCTAATAAATCCTCATTTTTTCTTTTTTTGATTAATTGCTTGTAATTTTCTTTTGTTCTTATTGATTTCCCTATTCTATTTTCTGCGTCTTTTCTAGCATTTCCTGCTACTTCGCCCCCTTCTTTGGCTGCTTGTTCGCATTCAATAAACCCATTTGAGTTTTTGCTTTTTGTAACTTCAGTTGTTACTTTTTCTCCAAGCATTGAAAAAATTAATTCCAAATCACTCATGTGATCTCTAAGATTCTCATTTTTTAAGTCCTTAAATTTTTTATACTCGCTTGGAGTCATTCCGAATGTTTCTTTACATATTTCTGCAGTAAGAATAGCATATTCTTTTTCTATTCCAACGTTTCTTTTTTTCCATTCCTCAGTTAGTTCGTCTCTGATTGCTATTCCTCTAGATCTTTTTTCAATCCAAGCTTCATTGTACCCCTTGGCTTTATACAATTCTTTCATTCTTTTTTGGGCAAGTTCAGGATCTTGTATTTCTTTTACTCTGTCATATCCGACTTTTGCTAGCCATAGTTTGAATGGTTCTGCTTTTGGTGAGGGGATTGATTGGATTATTCTAAAAGCACCTTCGGTGTTGACACAATTCATATTTTGAAATCCGCCCAAAGTTGTTATCTTAAGGGTATGTACAATTTGTACCCATCCTTTGGTTAGTTCTTCATCTCTTTGTCTTAATTTATTTATGTATTGCTTAATATCTGTTGAATTAGTTAATGCAAGTACAACATCTTCTAAAACAAACCACCATTCTTCATTGAACCAGGTTTTTCTGATTCTTTTATCCTCAAAGACTGCCAAACTGTTTTCTTGATTCATTAAAAATTCAACCTTGATTAGTTAATTCCTTTTTTTGTTTATAAACGCTTTGGAAGTTATTTGCCGAAGTAGATTATGCAGTTAAGAATCTCATTGCAGTTCCAAGCATAGTAAAGTATGCTGGGTTTGTAGCTAATTTTCCAATGAATTTCCCTGGTTCATCCATGTTTCCTTCTTTGGCAAGGAATTCTTCAATTCCTTTTTTCTTTAGTTTTAAAAATAATTCGTCAGTTTCAGCAGGAGTTAGGGAGTTAGCATATCTTCTGATTTTCCAGTGAAGTTTTAGTTCTTTATTTAATGAATCCATTCTTCTTTCGTAAGAACTTAATGTAGTTTTTCCTTTGAATGTTTGGGCAATTGTTTCGGCTAATATGTTAGCAGATTTCATTCCAAATATTACTCCGCCACCGGTAGTAGTTTTTGTCTGGAAAGCTGCATCCCCAACAATAACCATGTTGCCTTTTGTAATTCCAACAAGCGGTTCGCCGTAGGGTATTAGTGCAGATTCATAGTGATAGGGTCTTGCATTTTTTAGTTTCTCAGTAATGAATTTTTTCAAAGCTTTAGAAATATTTTCTCCTAGCACCATTCCAATTCCTACTTTTGCTTTGTCTTTACTAATTGGAACTACCCATGCAAAGAATCCCTTAGCATAATCAAGAAAATGTACTTCAACAAAGTTAGGGTCAAATTCTCCCGTGCAAGTTGTTTGAAGTGTGTGAATGAAATTGTCTTTTGTAGTCTCAAGTCCAATTAAGTGCCTAATAGTAGAATTTACTCCATCTGCTCCAACAATGATATCAGCTTTTCTTAGTTCTCCTCTAGTTTGGTTTTGAACAAATAGAGTATTGTTTCTAACATCAATTAATTTAGTTTCAGTAGCAACGTGTACTCCAATGAGTCTTGCTCTTCTTAATAAAATTGAATCAAATTCTTGTCTATCAACAACGTAAGCAACAGGTTCTTTTGTTTTTATTTTAATCATGTGTCCTGAAGGAGAAAATAGTTTTGCTCCAGAAATTGTATTTTGCAAAGAATCTCCTAAAGTAAGTCCAAGTTCTTCAACACCTTTTCTTGAGATTAATCCAGTGCAGTGCTCAGGCACTCCAATTGCATCATGTTCTTCAAGAACAGTTGCATCAAAGCCAAGTTCCTTAAGTCTGATTGCAGTTTGCAGTCCAACTGGTCCTGCTCCAATTATTGCTACTTGTGGCATACACTCTATAAAAGAACCAATGAGTATTAAAATGATTCTCTATTTGATTTTTTTATTATGAATAAAGTTTTTGTTTCAGGTTGTTATGATGTAGTTCACGGCGGGCACGTTGAATTTTTTAAACAGGCAAGAGCGTTAGGGGATTATTTGATAGTTTCTTTTGCAAGTGATGAAGTTTTACTGAAGTACAAAAACAGAAAATCAGCTATTCCTATGGATCACAAAAAATACTTGCTTGAAAATTTGAAAATGGTTGATAAGGTTTACTCAAGCACTAATTTAGATGATCCTATTTTGGATTTTAAAGATGCTTTCATAAAAGAAAAAGTAAATATTTTAGCAGTTACTACTGACGATAGGAATATTGAAAAGAAAAGAGCTTTTTGCGAAGAGAATAATGCTAAATTAGTAGTGCTTCCAAAATCACTTTTATTCAAACCAATTTCAACAACAGAAATTAGGGAAAGAATAATAAAAGATTAAATCAAATTAGTTCTTTTAGTTGTTCTCTTGTAATATTCAAATCCTGTTTCATTATTTTATTTAGTAATCCTTCAGGTATTGGGTTTTTTGAGTGATAAGGTATTGTCAATCTTCTTCCATCAGGATGAACGAAGTTTTTATGAGATCCTTTTTGTCTGCTTTCAATAAACCCTAGTTTTGAAACTATTTTGCATAAATCTTGAGGGTATATCACAGGAAGCTTCATAATAAAGACTCCTAACAAACAGCAACTTTTACTAATCCGATAACGCTAGTAGTGACTTTTGCTTTAGATTCTTTCATTCCTTCTACATGTAACTCAATAGCTTCTTTTATATTTTCAAGAGCTTCTTCAACAGAGTCTCCATATGAGTAGCAACCTGGAAGAGTTGGCACTGATGCATAAACTTGTCCAGTTTTCTTGTCTTTCTCTAAGACTACATCAAAGTCTAACATCAAATTCACCTATTTATTATTGGTTTATTGTCAATAAAAAACTATCTAATTACTTCATCATTCCAAAAGTAATTTTTCTGTGAACTATAAAATTAACTAATCCAATTATAGGTATTACCATTGCTTTGACAAGAGTGGGCCATAAATGCCATTCCTTCAACGAGCATTGATATTAGAATGGAGTTTGCAATTAATGCAATTATTGCGTAAGTAAAAAAGAAGGTGAATTGCTTTTTTTTGTTAGGGTAACTGTTTTTGAAAGTCAATTTTCTTTGCATTACATAATTTGTTATTGATCCAATACTAAATGAAATTGGGGCTACATAGTAATAGGGGATGTGAAATATTTCATTTAGGGTAAAGAATATTATTAGATCAAGTGCAGAAGAAAGTCCTCCACAGAACCCGTATTTCAATAGTTGCTTTAAATTAGCTTTAGTTAAGTGTTTATGGAGGTTCATTTTGGAAACCTTTGTTAATTAGTATTTATTTTTTGAATGCTTCGAACTTTTTCTTAGCTTCTTTTTCTTCAGGTGTGATGTGTTCAATTAGAGTTTTTTCTTCACCAAAGCCGTGTCCTGGCATCTTGAATCTTACAAAAAATAAGCTTACTGCAATTATTATCAATATGATTAGTACTCCAATGATTAATAGAAGGAATTCGTTTCCATTATTGAGGTTCTTTAATGAGCTTTCAATAGTTAAGTTTCCATCAAGAACAATTGGTGCTGTTTCGAAAAGTGCAATTACATTTTTGTCTACTATTTCTTGTGCTTTAATTGAATCCATTTCTCCTATTCCGTAACTTATAGTTGTAGTTGCTCCTTTTGCAACAGGAACAGTAAATTCAATTATAGGGTCATTTTTAATTATTCTGAAATTAGCATCTGAAACAATATTTCTTGCCATTTCAACTAATTCTTTTGGAATTACTTCAACTATTTTTACTATGTTTGAATTAGTGTCATTCTTGAAACTTAGTTCTATTTTTACTTGTCTCTTATTGCTGGTTCCAGTTTGAACTATAATTAATTTTCTAGTAATTCCAGTGTCCTTCATTGTGCTGATTTGGTTAGCTGCTTCCTCTGCACTCAAACCATAAGTTTTTAGTATTTCAATAGAACCATTCAAGTCGCTAGTGTAACTGATAGTTTCTTTTACTTGAGTAGTTGCTTTAGTATTAAATTCATCAAATAATTTAGCTGCATTAATAGCATCAGTTTTTGCTTTATCCGGCTGTGAATTTAATTCACTTATTGCCTGTGTTATCAGAGTATCTCCGTCAGTTTTGTTTGTATTAAGGTCCGCTGGGATTACTAAAGCTTGAGCTTTGTAGTAGTTTATCAAATCAGCTGATGTCTTCTGCTTTGCTTTAGCTTCATTGATTGCTTTTTCTGCTAATTGTTTTGGGGAAAGGTAATTATCTAAAGTAACCGTTCTAGTAATTTCAGTTTTATTTCCTGCTTCATCAGTAGCAGTTGCTTTTAGAACATAAGTTCCGTTCTCGTACTTTGCAGTGTTCAAATCAAGGTAATAATTATTGTTAGTGTCCTTTGAAGTAATTGCGTTTATTGAATTGTTGAAATCAATTTCTACTTTTGATAAACTTAAATTGTCACTTGCCTTAACAGTTACTCTTTTCATTCCAATAAATAAATTATTAGTATCTTTCCATTCAATAAATGGCTTATTGTTATCAATTCTAACAAAAGCATCTACACTTCCTGATTGGTCTGAACTGCAGTAGAAGTATATTCCGTCATGTTTTGTATCAGTAATTGTTATGCTTCCTTCAAGTGAGGTTGTATCATTGGCACTGTCAAGTTCTTCTTTATCTGTATTTGGATAAGTGTATTTAAGTTCTAATAGTGCATCGCCTGTTGTATCATTAGAAAAAGTACACTTGGCTGTAATAGTATCTCCGCTTTTTGCGTAAGTTACGCTAGGGGTTAATTTAATTGATACTGTGATTGCTCTTGGAGTAATATTATTGTAACTTAGGGTTTTAGTGTTTCCTGCAGAATCAGTTAATTTAAGATCTATATCATAATCTGATCCATTACTAAGTCCAGTAAGTGTAATTTCTTCTTTATCTACTGCTTTAGTAGTATCTTTTTTTAGGGTGCTGTCCAAATATGCTGTTGCTTGAACTGTTGCTAATTCAAGAGGTTTATGGGGGTTATCCCAAGTAATTACTATTTCTTTATCTCCTGGAGTGACAATAAAATCTGCTTTATCAAAATTAGGGTCGTCTGAATCATAAATTATTGTCTGTCTATACTGATTACTCAAGTTTCCTGCTTTGTCTATAAATTTTGCATAGACATATACTGAATCGCCATTTTCAGTGTTGTCAGAACAGCCGTATAAATTGGATGTTATATCAAGAGTGTTTAATGTTGTGTTATAATCATGTGAATACCATGGTCCTGTTTCACTACATGAAAGTAATATTGTAATTGCATCGCTTGAATTAAAAGTTAGTTGAGGGTTTGAATTAGAATAATCATTAGCAGTGAATGTTCCTGTTGGTGCTGTTGTATCATAATTGAAAGTTGATGTTGTTTTAGAGTTGTTCCCTACTGAATCATTTGCATCAATCAAAATAGTGTATATTACATTTGCAGTAATCCAAGTAAGTAAATTTCCTTCAGAAACTTCAATTCCATTAATAGTTGCTTTTGGGGTGCTTGATGCTCCACTACAATTAAAATGAAATTCCTTTCCTGCTGTTGAATTAAAGTCTGAAAGTGGTGAAGTGATTGAACAAACCGGTGCATTAGTGTCAATTACTATACTTGATACTAAGTTTGTTGAAATTGTAAGAGTTGCCGCATTTCCATCAGCTGCTGAAATAATTGATCCTGTAAGTGAAGAAACTTCCAGATTATTAGTGTTTTGGTTTGATCCAACTGTGTAATTAAAATCAAGAACTGCTCCGCTCACCCCTATATATGCTGCAGTTGCGTTTGTGTTTAGGGTAAGAGTTGCTGAGTTTACATTAACATCTTCATTGAATGTTACTTTTATTTGAATTATTTCTCCAGCTTTATAACTTCCATCAGCAGTAGTTGTGGTTATGCTACTTATTATAGGTCCTGCAAAAACACTTGCTAAAATTAATATTAAAAATAATATTGTTGAAATATTTCTATTCATTTGATTTCACTTTTTCTTGCATCTATTAGAGTGTAATCCTTTATATATGTTATTAAAAGTTTGAAAAAAAGGATTTTTGTTACTTTTTATTTTTTTCTAGCCAGCAACTTAAAAATCTTAAAAATATGGTTGCATATTGTCCTTTTCCTAGTTCAAAGTTAAGTTCGTATTTTCCTTTTCCAAGCTTTTTTGCTTTAAATTTCTGGGCAGCAAAAAAAGTGTTTCTCTCAAGTATCCCTTTTCTAAAATTTTGTTCAAATTCAGTTGGTTCTATTGTTATTTGTCTTTTCATTGCTCTGTTGGCAAACAAATTAAGCTCTTGTCCTAGAAAACCTTTTTGGTTTTCTGGACCCATAAAACCATAGGTTTTATTTGGTCCAACAATAAGTGCACTTACGTTATTAGGTTTTTTCTCAAGAGCCATTTTGTTTAATTCAACATTGAATCTAAATGCCTGTGCAGTTTTTACAATCAAGGCAACGCTTCTTGGTTCACATGCTTTAAATGCTCCCTTGTAATCTTTTTCATTCTCAATCAAATAATCAAAAAGTTTTCTTTTTTTGGTTTCCTTAAAAATATCACTTTCTGCAAGTTCTTTCCACTTACCCCAATTCTCTAAAATGCTATACTTCATCTTCACACTAAGTTCAGAATCAAATCCTGTGATTTGAGTCAAGA
>JAVHOV010000022.1:0-13225 GCA_036170245.1 archaeon
CTGATTATGACAAATACCTCGCATCAAAGGCTGCTGCGTTAATAAGAGAAAATTTCCCAGACAGAGGGGTAACAAACCTGTTAATAGTAAAATGGGATACAAAAAAATCAAAAAGAGTTCTTGGCCACATAAAAGCAGTTAATAACTGTGAATATGGATCAATAATTGAAATTAATCCTCTACTCAAAAATCTTAATGTACCAGAGTATGTGCTTGATTATGTTTTGATGCATGAACTTACCCATTACTTTCAAGGATTTGGTTCAAATCATGAAAGAAAACACAAACACCCCCACAGAGGAGGAATCGTAGAAAAGGAATTAGAACGCCATGGCTGGAAGGAAATAATTGAAAAATCTGAAAAATGGATAAAAGAAAACTGGACAGAAGTTGTAGTAACAAGCAGAAATTAAAAAAAACTAGGCTAATAAAAAAATTAAAAATCCAAAATATATTTAGTACTTGTGATATTTCTTTTCTTCTTCAATTTGCTGTTTTAAATAGTCCATGTAAACACCTTTGAAATTTTGAACTGAAGAAACCTTATCTGTCTGAATATAAGTATAAATATTTTCAAGGAAAATGTTTGAACCCATTACTGAAGGCATTGCAACAAAATCAACACCAGAATTATAAAAACTTAAAGTGTCCGAAAAATAGTGTGCTATTGAAAATATCTTTAATTTTTGACAAGCTCTTTTTGCATTCTTAACAATATTAAGCGCTTCATTGTGATTCAAAATAGTTACTACCAATAGTTTTGCATCATTCAAATCCAATTTATCCCACAAAGCTTCGTTCTCACTAGTACCATAAACATAAGGAAGTCCATCTCTTTGCCCTTGAGCTACAACTTCAGGATCATAATCAACAACAATGACTTGATTATTCTTTACAAGCTCCTTAGCCAAACCTCTTCCAACAGTCCCTCCCCCAATTATAATTATATGATCCTTAAGCACACTTTTTGCAGGAATCTTTTCAAGCTCTTCAAGCTTTCTTTTGAAAAACTCATGTCTGAAACCTTTTGGAAGTTTCTTTACTAATTCATAACAATAATTTGCAACCCTGCTTGAAGATTGAATCAAGTAAGGAGTAATAATCATTGAAATTGCAATAGTTGCAACTATAAATGAGGCCAGTTCTTTTGAAAACACCATTGCGCCAGTACTCATTACAGTAACCGCCGCAATTGCTGAAATCTCAAACCCAAATTCAGAAATACTTGCAAGACTTAAACCAAGTTTTACTCCAGTTTTACTACCATACCCTAGCAGCAGAGAAATACAAAAGAAAATAACGGGTTTAATAAAAAATACTAACAAAATAATTGCAATCATTAAAAGTAAATTCAATGAAGAAAAGCCAAAGCTCAATTGTATTCCTAAAGAAACAAAGAAAATTACTAAGAAGAAATCACGTAAAGCCCTAATTTTTGAAAATATTTCTAAGTTATACGGAAGAGTGCTTAATGCAAGCCCCCCAATAAACGCACCAACGGGTTCAGGCATATCAAGCAAAACTGCAAGACCAATAAAAGTAAATGCAGTTGCAATACTTGAAAGCAAGAACAATTCCTGCTCCTCTGCAGCAACTTTGAACAATCTTGGAAAAACAAATTTGTTTAACACAAATGCAACTAAAATCAAAAATAAACTTTTTCCAATGAGTGTTACAAAAAGAAAAATATTTCCTAAGTTTGAGATATTTGTAAGCATAGGGACAAAGAAAATTACAAAAATATCCTGCAAGAGCAAAATTGAAATCATCAATCTCCCTTGAAGAGAATTCAATTCCCCAGAATCAGAAAGAAGTTTTACCACAAGCATTGTAGAAGAAAATGCAATTATTGTACCGACAAAAAGGGCTTGCTCAAAATTAAGTAAACCTAACGGAACTGTCAAAACAAAAGTAGATACAATTACAAGCAACACCTGAAGCAACGTTGCAACAATGACTTGATTACCTATCTTAAACAACCTATAAAGAGAAGTTTCAATCCCAATTGAAAATAACAAAAGAGAAGTTCCTAAAAGCGAAAGAAGCTTTATTTCCTCAGTAATTTTGCTTATCCCAATATTGAAAGGAAGCCCAAGAGCAGTTAAGTCAATGCTTCCAAGAACCATCGGCCCTAAAACAATTCCTGCTATAATATACGCTAATAGACTTGGCTGCCTAAGCTTCTTCATTAACGCACTTACAATTGTAGCAAACAATATTATTTCAGCTATATGAGTAAAAAGAAGAACTGCATCCAAAAAAATCACTTATCATTCAATGAATTTACTTACTAATTAGTAATTTTTGGGATTTAAAAATGTGACATTTGGAACAAAATTTATCAAAGAGGTTTAGCAGTAATAGTCCCATCTTTATTATCGATAAGAACAATACCCATTGATTTTAACTTATCTCTCAATTCATCAGCTTTTTTCCAATCTTTATTCTTCTTAGCATTAATTCTCTCTTCAACTAAAACACTTTGCTCATCAGTTAGTTCAAAAAACTTTTCTGAAAAATCAAGCACTCCGATAACAGAATCTATTCTCTTCAAAAAGTCAATTGCAACTTTAGCCCCCTCAAACCCAAGTTCATTATCATCAATCATTTTGTTTACTTTCTTTACAAAATCAAACACAGGAGTCATGGCTAAAGGAACATTCAAATCATTATCCATCGCAGTTTCAAATTCACCCAACGCAGATTTCACTAATAAATCCACTCCATCATTTGCTTTTGATTCCTTTATATTTCTTAATCTTTCAATAAAATTCTGCAACCCCAAAATAGTTTTTTCTGAATCCTTTACCGAGTCAAAAGTAAAGTTCAACTGCTGACGATAGTTATTGTTAATTAAAGTGTACCTAATTGCCTTAGCACTTAATCCTTTATTTAATAAATCCCTCAATGTGTAAAAATTTCCTAAGGATTTTGACATTTTTTGTCCATCAACCATTAAGTGAGCAGTGTGCATCCAATAGTTTACAAATTTTTTTCCGGTTGCAGCTTCAGATTGTGCAATTTCATTTTCATGGTGAGGAAATTTATTGTCAATTCCCCCAGTATGCAAATCAAAATGTTCACCTAAATATTTCATACTCATGGCAGAGCATTCAATGTGCCAACCAGGCCTTCCTTTTCCTAAAGGAGTTTCCCAAAAAACAGAACCATCATTTTCATCCCAAGCTTTCCATAAAGCAAAATCTCCAACACCCTCTTTTTCATACTCATCCTGCTTAATTCTCGCACCAGCCTTTAGTTGACTCGGATCAATTCCCGCAAGAGAACCATATTGAGGAAATTTTTTAATTGAAAAATAAATACTCCCATCTTCGCCTCTGTAAGCAATTCCTTTAGCAAGAAGTTTTTGAATAAGTGCAACCATTTCAGAAATGTGTTCAGTTGCAGCACAGTAAATATCAGCAGGGAGAATATTCAATTTCGCAATATCTTCCTGAAACGCACGTTCATACTTTTCAGTATAAGTTTCAAGAAGAATATTTTCAGCAATACTCCCCTTAATTGTTTTATCATCAACATCAGTATAGTTCATTACTTGTTTTACTTTATAGCCTTTGAACAACAAGTATCTTTCCAGAATGTCTTCCCAAGTGTAGCACTTAAGGTTCCCAATATGGGCATAGTTGTAAACAGTTGGACCGCAAGTATACAACCCAACAAAACCCGGTTTTATTGATTTAAATTCTTCCAATTTATTCCCGAATGAGTTAAAAAACTTTAAAACCATATAAAATAGTTACTTGGTTTGTTTTATATTTATTGCCTTTTTAGACAAATTGAACTATTGAACAAAACTAGAGTTTTTCTTTTTTGCTTCATCTCTTTTTCTTATTTCTTCTTCAACTCGTACTAACTCAGCTTCAAATTCCTCAGCCTCAGCTTCTTCACCACCAACACGATGAATTGAAATAACATCCCTCAACCGCTGTGCTTCTTTATGCAATTCACCCATATTTGAAGGAAAAATTCTTTTTAGATAAGAAAAATCAGTGGATGAAGATACAACTGCAACAGGTTTCTTTTCAGCAACAGGTTTATCAAGATAGGAAAGAACTTTTGGTTTCATTTTTTCAATCTGTTTTGGGGTAAAAAGCATCTTGTTATGATCAATAAACTTTTGAGCATTTTCAAGAGAAATATTTCTAAATTCAAAGCCTTTAGGCGAGAAGATTCTAATACTCCCTTGAATTACGTGATAATTTCCATCAATAGACTTTCTTGAGAATCCGTCAACAACTGGAGAGAGGGATTTTACTAAATCCCTTGCCTGATGAACTGTATCCCTGCTTAAAGGCTTACCTTGTTCTTCACGAATTCTTTGAAGTTTTCTTATTTCAAAAGCCAACCGGTAAGCAAAAACTTTAGTATAAAATTCTCTTGCAAACTGAACCCTTGCCGCAGAAACTTTTCCCAGTTCCATGAATTTACTAGCTTTCTTAAGTGAAGCCATACTTGCTTTTTGAGATTTCCATTTTCTTGAAACTTTCAAATTAGCCAAAACTACTTTCGGATTCATTTGAAAGCAAGTAGGAAAAAGAAGTATATAATTTTACCTAAAAGCAAACTTGATTAATTAAAAATTAAAAAAAACTAACTTAATCAGAATCACATTCATCATTGTCAGAATCTTGGGATTCTTCTTCCTCTTCTTCATCTTCCATTTCGACTTCCTTACTTTCAACAAGTTTCAAAACCCCTTTTTTATCCGCAATAACGGTGTACTCTAAGTTACACTCAGGGCAAGAAACTGCATCCCCTTCTTCAAGGTCATTCCATTCCACTTCAAACTTAGCTTTGCAATCAGCGCATAACTTCTTTTGTATTTGTGAAACCATATTTATTTTCCTCTCCTTTAGCGTTTATAAATCTTTCTAAAAACTAAAAAAAATCGCTTAAATGGATTCAAATTAATTTAATAGCCAAAATGAAGCATTTTAGAATCTGAAAAACTGCAAAAATTGAGCTTTTTTTGATATTTAAAATATCAAAGAAGCTAATAATTTGTTAATAAAAGAAACAATCAATCCATTTAATATCATTAAAATTATCCAATTCAATAACAATTTCCCTCTTTCTGCACCGAATACTACTTTTAGCATTTTAAATGAAGCAATTACCCAAACAATTACTGAAAATATCAAAAGAACAAATAATGCACCCACTGCAATATTGAAAAAGAATCCTCTGATAAATGGAATAAACCAAGCGCTGATTGCTAAAACAAAATAAGCAAATAGATTAATCTCCCAAAGTGTCCCTGTTACACAAGCTGATTTCCAAAAACTATTTTCAGCTTTTTTGCTTTTCTTCTTTGCATGAGCAAATTCGAAGAAAAATACTACTCCACTAAAAACAAACCAATTAATTATATTAATTGCAAACGCAAAAATAGAATAAATAACGCTTGCAGTCAAAAAAAAGATTGCAACTGATAAAAACAAACTAGCCAGGCTCACAACAAGTATTGCCTTTCGCTTATTTGGCTCAAAAAAAGAACTCTCAAATGCACTTGTAGGATGAAGAATTGTATTTGCTATCATAAAATCACTAAAATAATGAAATTTCTAATATTTAAATTTACTCTATTCCATTTTAATTAAAAAAAATTCACAATTCCTTTTTCATCAAATAATTATCGACAAATTTACCATTAACTAAAGATGCTTTAGCCAATTCACCATATTTTTTGAATCCTAATTTTTTGTACAACTTAAAAGCAACTTTGTTCTTAATATCTCCTGAAAGCAAAACCAAACAAATTCCTTTGGGCAAATTATTCAAAGCACATTCCATCAAATTAGTACCAACACCAGAATTTCTATAAGCATTATCCACAATTATTGAAGAAAATTCGACTCTATGTTTGTGAAGCCCCTTTCCAAAAGAAACTTTCAAGTGCCCAATAATTTTACCCTCATTTATTGCAACAAAACGAATATCTTTGCCTTTCAAAGTTTCATTTATTTTCTTCTGCAAAGAACCCCTCTTCCAATTTGGAAAAAGTTTTCCTAATTGATCAATAGTTGTCAAATCAGAATCAACTAATTTTTTACATTCAATAACAATACCCAAAAAAATCAACCCTCCATTATACAAATAAATCTTTTTCCACAGAAACTTTCTTTTGCAATCTTTCTCTTTCAGAAGCATCCTTTGAAGAACCAACTAAATTAGTTTGATGAGTCCTTGAAACATCAATTATGAAATTATTATGAATAATATCTCTTCCAATTAAAACAGAATAAGGCAACCCCTCTCTGTCTTCAATGTTAACTCCAGTCTTAATCTTCTTTCCTTTAACAATAATAACTGCTTCAGCTATTGCTCTTCTTGCATAACCTCTTGATGAAGAAGCACTCTTTACTTTCACACTGGAAATAATTGGCCCGACCCCAGCCTTAGCTGCAGTTCGAACATCAATACAAGTTCTTGTAGCTCCAGTATCAAACAGAGCTTTTTTAGTAACTACTCCATTCTTACCTTTAATCTGAACAGATTCCACTAATCCAATTACTTTTTTTGAAACCATTATCCAAAATTAGGAAATCTTACTTATTAATACTTTTGGTAAGAGATAAATTAAATACCCCCTAATATTTTAAAGCCCAGTTTTTAGCTTAAAGCAAAGCCTTTTATTTCTCACCCCTAATCAATAGACTTGGAAATGAACATACTTGTTTTAGCAGAGAAAAAAAAGAAGGTGCAATTAGTACTTGATGCATTAAAGAAAAGAGGGCACTCCACTTACTTACGTTTATCAAAAATTGTTCTTGTGAGCAAAAAAAACAGAACCAGAATCAAAGCATTTGGTAGAGAACTTGATGAATATGATGCAGTTTATATTCATGCACGAACCTCACTTGCCCCATTTATTGAACCACTTCTAGAAGAGTTAGAAAAAATCGGATCTTACACCAATGTAAAAAAAGGGTCATATTATGCAGGGTGGAACGAACCATATTTAATGGTTGCATTAACTCAAGCAGGAATTGCAATACCAAAATCAATATCCACCGGGTCAGCCAAAAATGTTGAAACAATTGCAAGCAAAATTTCATACCCTGCAATAGTTAAAACTTATTTAGGAAAAAAAGTTCAACACGTCCTGTTAGTTAATTCTTCAAGAGAATTAAAATTATTTGCAAAAAGTCTAAAAACAGAAATAGATGGTTTTTTGATAAGAGAATTTATTGAAGGAGATGTAATCTCCTGCGCAATAATAGGGGATAAAATATTTTCAGTAAAAAGAAAATGCGCTGAAGAAACAAAAGAAATATTTGAAGGAAAAATGTACAAATTAAGTGAAAAAGATGAGGAATTAGTTTTAAACACAGCAAAAGCAACTGGGTACAATATCGCAAGAATTGATCTTGTTAAAGGAAAAATAATTAAAGTAGAACCCTTTATACCAATAGAAGAATTTAACATGGCGTGCTCTGATCAATTAGAAACACACATCGCAAATTATTTGATTGATAAAGCTTTGGAGCATGAAGCAAACAAGATTATACCATATGACTTTTTAGGAATCAGAAAGTTCCTTTCAAAAACTATATTCGCCCCACTATTAAAAGAATGGGCTAAACTGTGGAGGGATTAATGATGAGCAAAAAACTCGCAATAATTGGCTCAAGAACTTTCAAGCAATCCACAGTCAATGCAATGGTTGAAGAAGCAAAGAAAAGATTTGATATAGTTCTATTTGTGCCAATTGACAAATTATCAATCCAAACAATAGATGGAAAAATAGGATTGTTTTTCAAATCACAAAACTTACTTGCATTTGATGTAATTTATCCAAGAATTTCATCAAGAGACATGCTACTAGGCGAAGCAGTTCTAAAAGCAATAGAACAAAGCGGAGCATATTGTCCAGTAAACAACCACGCATATCAAGTAACGAACCATAAATTTTACACAGTTCAAAAATTAACTAACGAAGGGGTCCCAAATATCACAAGCACTTTGTTTATTTCACCAAAATATGCTGATTTTGCAGTAATGGAAACAGGATACCCTTTTGTAATGAAATTAATTTCAGGATTTGCAGGAAGAGGAGTGGTTCTTGTAAACAACAAAGAACAAATGGAAAGTATACTTGATGCAATTCATTTATTTGAAGAATTCATTTGCACTCAAAGATTCATCAAAGGAAAAAATTATGATGTACGTTGCTACGTTATTGGAGATTATGTAATTGCAGTAAAGAGAACAAGCAGAAAAGGAGAATGGAGAGCAAATGTTTCCAAAGGAGGAAGTGCTCAATTAATCAACCCAACACCAGAAATGCTTGAAATTGCTAAAAAATCAGCAAAAATACTTGGAATGGATATTTGCGCAGTAGATTTAATGGATTACAAAAAGAAATGGGTTGTAATAGAAGTAAACTTCATGCCAGGACCATTTAGAAAATACCTTGGAACAACAATAGTACAAGAATGGCTAAGGCTCCTTGCAAACAAAACCGAAGCAAAGGATGCAAACCAAATAAACTAAAAAAAGCAAAGACTAAGATTAATAAAAATAAAAGAGCAAATACTTTTTATGAAATTTTACAACTACGCCTTGGTCGACCAAAAAATATGCCAACTTGCAGCAACAATAGAAACTAATGTTCTTAGTTATACAAATCCGCTCAACCTGGATCAGGAAAAAGAAAAGTTCTTTAATGCATTAAATAAAAAAGAACAATATAATCCATCTTTTATTTACATTCCAAAAAACTCAATCTATTCTTATTATTCAAAAAATACAACTCTTGCCACATTCAAAAATGAAATGAATGAAATATTCAAGGAAATAGGAACAGACTCACTCGGACTGATATTTGAAAGAAAATTGCTTGATTTATTTGACAGGATTGAATTAATCAAAAGTGTAGGAACAGAAAACTTCTCACAGAATTCGAAAGGATACTATGGAGAAATAACCCGAGAATCAAAAAAATATGCTAAAGAAATATTATCAAAAAAAATCAATAACAACGAAAAAAACATCTTATTTTTGGAAGCAAAAAAGGAAATGGAAAACGCATTAAGCAAAAGAAAATTAAAATATAAAGTAATTGAAAAAATTACTCCCGGATCACAAGTCTCGGTTAATGTAAGAACAAAAGAAATAATGATTTCAAAACAGGTAATATTCTCAAAAAGCCAATTGGACCGATTAATTGCACATGAAATTGAAGGACACATTTACAGGTATGAAAACGGGTGCGCTCAACCATATAAAATATTCTCAAGAGGTTTAAGCAAGGAAACTCTAAAAACTGAAGAAGGAATTGCAGTTTATATTGAACAACAAAAAGACATAAACATTGATGAACAGCTGAAACAATACGCAGGAAGACTAATTGCAGTAAACACTGCCCAAAAATATTCTTTTTATGAAACATTTGAAGAAATGAAAAAATATTTTTCTGAAGAAGAATCATTTAACTTAACTCTAAGAGCAAAGAGAGGAACACTTGATCAAAATAGAGGAGGAGCATTTTTCAAAGATATTCTCTACTTACAAGGATACAGGGAAATAGCAGATTTCGCAAAAGAAAGAGACTTGAATGAACTATACTATGGAAGATACTCTATAAGTGATTGCCCTTTAGTTTTAGATATTGATGGATTAAAAAAACCAAAATTTCTTCCTTTGGTGAAAAAATGAATTTCGAAAATAATATTGATTCAGAAATATACAAAATAGCTAAACTAGTTGAAAAAGATTTCTTAAATTCAGTGAATCCAACAAATATAACAAGTGAGAAGCTGAACTTTTTTTCAAACTTGAAAAAATATTCTCAATACACCCCTTGTTTTGAATATAACCTAAAAAAAGATTACTCTTCTGAAATTGAATTACTTAAAAAATTAAAGAAAGAACTTCAAAGAGGCCTATCTAGCAAATTGTTTTTGAATAGAATTGAACTAATTGAAAATGAATTAAATCTTATTGAAAAAATAAATACCCCTAAATTCTGCAATGCATCAAAAACACAATATGGATTACCCTCAAAAAAAGAAGTGAAACTAGCCGAGGAAATACTTTTAGAAAAAACAAAATCTGAAGAAAAGCCCTTATGTGCAATAGACATACAAAAAGAACTTTCAAAAAAACTAAATAAAATAGGATTCCAAGTTACAATAGAAGAGAATATGTCAGCAAGAGCGTCCGTGCATTTAATTGAAAAAAAATTAAAGATAAATAAAAATGCAACATTCGAAAAAAATTCTGCCAAAAGATTATTTGTTCATGAAGTTGAGACACACATTTATAGATACCTAAATGGAGAAAATCAGCCCTTAAAAATATTCTCTTTAGGATATGGAAAAGATTTTTTGCAGACTGAAGAAGGACTTGCTTTATTTAATCAAAAAAACTCAAAAATTTCAAGCAAGGAACAAGAAAAAAAATTTGCAAGGGGAGCTTATGCAGTTAATTATGCATTAAAACATGATTTTTTTGACACATTTGATGAAATGACAAAATACTTTCCAAAAGATGAGGCATATGAAATTACACAACGAGTGAAAAGGGGAGTTGTTCAAACCCAAAAAGGATCCTTTACAAAAGACCACTGTTATTTTACAGGCCTTCTTAAAGTAACTGATTATGCACAAAGAGGCGAACAAATACAAGATTTATACTATGGCAAAATAAGCCTTGAGGAAATAAAAATTGCAAAAAAAATAAACGGACTTGCCAAGCCAACATATTTACCAAAGTACTTAATCAAAAAAACCTTGAACCAGAACAAATTATAAAGCCTTCAAATTAACTTTTTTGTATGCAAATATCTTTTATAGGAACAGGATATGTAGGGTTAATTTCAGGAACAAGCCTTGCTAATTTAGGACACAAAGTTATCTGCTTAGATATTGATGAAGAAAAAATAGAATCACTTTCAAGGGGAATCAGCCCAATTTATGAACCAGGAATTGAAGAACTAATTAAAAAAAACTTAGAAAGAAAAACACTTACATTTACCACTGATAAGAAAAAAGCAATTAAAGATTCTGAAATTATTTTTATTGCAGTAGGGACTCCTCAGGATGATAAAGGGGAAGCAAACCTTGACTATGTAAAACAGGCAGCAAAATTCATCGGAGAGTATATGAATGATTACAAAATTATTGTTGACAAAAGCACAGTACCTGTAGGAACTGCTGACATGGTAAAGAAAATTATTCAAACAGAATTGGACAAGCGAAAAGAAAAAATTGATTTTGATGTAGTTTCAAACCCAGAATTTTTAGCAGAAGGAAGCGCAATAGAAGATTTTGAAAATGAAAGAGTAGTAATTGGGAGTGATTCAACTAAAGCGCTGAACAAAATGAGTGATTTATACAAACAAGGGGCTCCAAAAGATAAAATAATACTAACTACTGACACAAAAAGTGCCGAAATAATAAAATATGCAAGCAACACCATGCTAGCACTAAGATTATCTTTTATAAATGAAGTTTCCCAACTATGCGAAGAAGTTGACGCAAATATTGAAGATGTTTCAAGAGGAGTTGGACTTGACCCAAGAATAGGAAGCAAATTTTTGAAATCAAGTTTAGGCTACGGAGGAAGCTGTTTCCCAAAGGATATCAAAGCATTCAAGAATACTCTTTTGAAAAATGGATGCGAAGCTAAAATAACTTCACAGATAGAAGAAATAAACAACACTCAACTCAACAGAACAATTGCAAAAGTCGAAAATATACTTGGAACACTTAAAGGAAAAACAATTTGCGTACTTGGACTTGCATTCAAGGCAAACACTGATGATATTAGAGAATCTCCTTCAATAAAAGTAGCACTTGAATTCATTAAAAAGGGAGCTAAACTAAAAGCATTTGACCCAAAAGCCATGGAAAATTCAAAAGCAATTCTTACAAACACTCAATTCTGCGACAGTATTTACTCAGCAGCAAAAGACTCTGATTTAATGTTCATTGGAACTGAATGGAAAGAATTCAAAGAAATGGATTTAGAAGAAGTAAAGAATCTGCTAAAACAAGCAAATATAGTAGATGGAAGAAATTTATTTGAACCAGCAAAAATGAGAGAACTTGGATTCAATTACAAAAGTATAGGAAGAAAATAACTAATTACAACTAATTAATTAAAAAATGAAAGAAATATGCACGGGGACGGGCTCGAACCGTCGAACGCACTAAGCGGCCAGATCTTGAGTCTGGTGGGTTTGACCACTCCCCAACCCGTGCAATTAGTCTGTGAATAACCTTTGATTACTCAATAAAGATTAGTTTTTTGGTAAGTTATTAAATACTTGTTATTGGAAAAAAATTGAAGAATAAGCCAAAAAAGCTACTTAAACTTCAAAACATCCCCTATTTTTACCAAAAATAGATTCTTCCCTTTCAAAAATATTGCTCCTTCTTCGCCTGCAACTATCTGTTTAACAGGCACAGAATTCGCTTTTAAATCAGTCAAAACTGACTCCTTATCATTAATTTTTGTTTTTAACTTCTTTTTGAGAACCCCTGATTTAACTCTCCCAGAAAACATTACTTCAGTACCAATATCATAAACCCCAGTTACTAAAAAAATATTTTCAACAGAGATTTTAGATATTGATTTTTTTAAAGCTTCCTTAATATGATTAGGAATCAAAACACCATTGGTTTCTCCTTCGTTGAGTAACTTTTCCTCTTCAGTCATAAAACTTTCTTTTTTAGAATCATTCTTTTTTAGAAAATTAAACAAATCCATCATAACAATAATGATGCAAAACGAATAAAACCCCCTCACAAAAATAATTTAGACTAAAAAATAGTTTTTTGACACCAAATTTAGACAAAAATGTTTAAAATAAAAAATGTCTAAAAAAAATGAATTAAGTTAAAAAAATCATTTTAAAAAAATTAATAAAAAAAATTTAAGAAAAGTTGGTAAAGGTTTAAATATAAGTTAGTTGTTTCTATATTAGAACTATTAAATTAGTTTAAGGGGTGAAAACACAATGGCAGCAAAGAAAAAAGTAGCAAAGAAAAAGAAAAAATAGTTAAATAATTTTTGTTTAGGTGGAGGAATTTTTTCCTCTACCACAACATTTTGTATCTGATTTTTAATTTTTAAAAAAAATAAGTTTGTTTTTTTAAATTCAAATTCATTCAACTAGCTTATTTATATTTCAATCCAAAAGGCGTTGTAGAAATCCTATTGGATTTCTAGTTTGATGTTAATTTTTATGTTTCGC
>JAVHOV010000023.1:0-11093 GCA_036170245.1 archaeon
TTTGGTCATAATAAAACTTTCGTTTTCGTAAAACGTGTTTACTATAGTGCATTACTAACTCGTAACCCAAGTCCCATAAGAAGAACGCAACGAAGAAAAACATAGCATATGTGTTTAAGAGAGCAAAAGCAAAAACAGTTATTTTCATTACAAATCTATATTCAAAGAACCAATGAACTAACTTGCCAAGAACTCCTTTTTTATATAAATTATTTTTGTCAACAAAATCATTTCCTATTTCATCAACTACTCCCGCAATAGTTATTATTACAAGTGGAACTAGGTAGAATGGATCTAAAACAAATTTCCAATCCCCTATAAAGAAATAAACAACATAAATGCAAAGCACTGCAATTACAAAAGCGATGTTATCAATTTTTCCTTTAATTAAAACTCCAAGAGTTATTGCAGTTAACAACAGCGCAGCAGCAGGATGAAGAGCCATTACAAAAGCCCAAAAAATTGCGGTTATTGGAGCTAAAATCAAAGCTAGTTTTCTAGAATATGTTTTTTCATCAAAAGCATCATCAATGAATTTAACTAAAACACCCATTAAGAAAAAAGATACTACAAAAAACAAAGTTGTGACTAGAGGGTCTTGTAGTATAACTTCTTGTAGAGGCAAAGGCACAAAAACACCTTTTTAAATTTTAAATCTCTGACTCCTTAATTGCTATTCCGCTTGGCTCTATTGCATAGGCAAGAGTTGATTTCAAGTGGTCAGTGTAACGCATTTTTCTTACAGCCATGCTTCTAAAATCAACTGAACCTACTCCAACGTAATGAAGTAATACAACACCATCTGCAATAAATTCACTTACCCCATCAGCACTAAGAGTTTTTTCGTCCTCAGGCATTTCTGTTGTTAATAGAGTTGTAGTTTTGAATTTCTTCAAAACTTTGAATAAACTATAAAGAACATGTTTTGTAACTATTTGATCCGTTCGAGGAATTGGATTAACTGTCTCGGCTATTTGCACTAAAGAAAATCCTTTGTCATCTGCTATTCCAGAAATTAGTAAAGAATCAGTCAAAGTAGTTAGTGAATCAACTACTACTCTCTTTGGTTTGAATTGATCTACAGCTTCATTAAAAGTCTGAGGAAAACTTCCCCCATCAGTAGGGTCATAATAAATTATTTTTATTAACCCTCTTTGTTCTAAATCCTGTAATTTCCAATTAAAAGCACCAGCTTGCTTGTATAATTCTTCCCTATTTTGTTCAGTAGAAAGATAAAGTCCTTTTTCTCCAAAAAGTGCTGCACCATTAACAATAAACTGCAAGCATAAAGTTGATTTACCTGTTCCAGCTCCACCAGATATTAATACCATGTTACCATTTGGAAACCCGCCATTCAAAGCTTTGTCAAGCCCTTGGATTCCTGTCTTTGTTCGTAGTATTTCTTCTATAGCCATTTGAATCTGAATATAGAACGCTAAACGGGTATTTAAATTTAGGGGGTAAGCTAACTGAAGTAAATTGTTTTCAAATCACGTCGGCAAATTGGTTCAAAAAAGATTTTAAACTATTTAACAGAACTAATAATTACCAATAAAAGCTTTTCTTACTAATAAGATTTGTAAGATTGGTGGTTTAAGGTGCTTGTTGGAATGAAAACAATAACTATTACAGATAAGGGGCAAATTGCTTTGCCTAAAGAGTTAAGACAAGGAAAGTTCTCTAATGGAAAGAAAATTGTTGTCTTAGCTTTTGAGGACAAAATAGAATTAAGACCAATTGAGCACATAAATGAAAAACTACTAAACACTCTTCTTAGTGAAAAGTCCTTAATGAGGGATTGGAATACTAAAGAAGAGGATAAAGCATGGAAAAAATTGTGAAAGGAGATGTAGTAGTAATAAGAATTCCTTTTACTGATTTGACCGCTGATAAAAAAAGACCTGCTTTAGTTATTGCTAACCTTGGAGGAGAAGATCTAATCTTGTGCCAAATCACAAGCAAAGAACCCTTAAGCAATTTTGTTAAACTTACTGAAAAAGATTTTTCAACAACAAATCTTGATGTAACCAGTTTTGTAAGAATTGATAAAATTTTTACTTTAGATTCAAAAATGACTGAATACAAAATAGGAAGAATAAGTCAAAACAAAATAACTGAAGTAGAAACAAAACTAATCAAAATAATAACTACTTGAACCTAATCTCAATTGAATCAATTTTTGGTTCAATAAATACTTTTCTTCCTTTTTTGTTCTTCTCAATCATTCCTTGACTTTCAAGAATAGAAATATCTCTGCTGATTGCTTCTTGTTTTCTTCCTGTGGATTCAACTAAATCAGATACGCAAGCAGGAGAAGAGTAAGTCATTATGTGTTTCATTAAGTCAAGTCTTTCTTCTGAAAGTATTTGGTGCGCCAAAATTGCATTTTTTAGATAAACTGTTGTAGTGCCATTTAATTCTTTTGAAGGTTTGCTCCAAGCTTCGCGCAAATCCTTATCAGAATCTGCACCAATTTTAATAATTAATTTTTTCATACAAACCATAAACATAACTCCCAATGTTATATATAAATTTATTCATCATTGAACTTGATTAAATATTTCTGCCAATTTGCTTCCAAATTATTTTTCAGTTCAAATACAGTATCAATTGTTGGAGGAAAATCCAAATATTCTTTTCTTGAATGTTTTTTAGAGTAATAATGCACGTGAAGAGTTTCTTTTTGAGAATAATCATATTTTATAACTTCTTCAAAAACTTCATTCACTTTTGTTAAATAAATTATTACAAAAGCATTCACAATAAACTCAGCAGAATACTCAAACTTAATATAAACTTCATTTTCCATACCCCCATCAAGGAAAATAAAAAATTCCCTAAAATTTTCATTCATTTATGAAATTTAAAAAAAGAGATATATAAAGAAAACTACTTTTTCGTCAATTGTACTTATTCTTTTTTAGGAGTTTCTTCTTCTTTTCTTTCTGGCTTCATTTGTGGGAAGAAGATTACATCTCTTATTGTTGAAGAATTTGTTAGAACCATTATTAATCTATCAATTCCAAGTCCCATTCCGCCTGCAGGAGGCATTCCGTATCCTATTGCATCCAAGAAGTCTTCATCCATCGGAACTGCTTCGCCTTTTGCTCTACCCTGGTCTTTTTGGTCTTCGAAGAATCTTCTTTGCAAAATTGGATCATTTAGTTCAGAGTAACCATTGCAAATTTCGTGACCGTTAATGTAACCTTCTGTTCTTTCAATTAGTAAATTCAAATCTTCTCTTGAGGGTTTACATAAAGGAGTTGTTTCTTTTGGATATTCAGTTACCCAAGTTGGCTGGATTAATTCGGCTTCGCAAAAGTGTTCAAATAATTCTACAACAACAAGACCCCATTTTTTGTCTTCTTCATTAATTTCAACTTTTTCTCTTGCAGCAATTTCAAGTAATTCTTCAAGAGTCATTGTCTTAACTGCCCTGCCAACTTTTTCACTCAAAGCATCAAGCATTTTGATTCTCTTCCAAGGAGCTTTGAGATCAATTTCTTTTCCTTCGTAAGTAACTTTAGTTGTTCCGTTAACTTTTATTGCAACATACTCAATCATTTGTTCTGTTAGAGAAATAATTCCGTTCAAGTCAGTGTACGCTTGGTAGAATTCCGACATTGTAAATTCAGGGTTGTGAGTTTTATCAACATCTTCATTTCTAAAATTCTTACAAACAGTGTAAACTTTATCAAATCCACCAACTAACAATCGTTTCAAATATAATTCGGGAGAAATACTCAAGAAGAAAGTTGATTTCCAAGCATTTGAAACAGTAGTGTAGGGTCTAGCACTTGCTCCACCATAAGTTGGTTGAAGAACAGGAATTTCTACATCCAAAAATCCTTTATTATTCAAAAATTCTTTCCAAGCTTGAATAATTTTTGTTCGCTTAATAAAAACTTCTTTTACTTCAGGATTCATAATTAAATCCAAGTATCTTTGTCTTTGTCTGATTTCAATATCCTGTAAACCGTGGAATTTTTCAGGAAGAGGCAAAATACTTTTGCACAAAACTTCTAAAGTGTTAACCATTATTGAAAGTTCTCCTCTTTGAGTTCGGTAAACTTTTCCATGAGTTCCAACAATATCCCCTAAATCAATTGCTTCAAGAAGTTTGAATACTTCGCCAGGAGTATCTCCTTTTTTTAAGAAAAATTGTATTGTCCCTTTAGTATCAGCAACTTTTAAAAAAGCAATTGCTCCAAAAGAACGTTTAGCCATTACTCTTCCTGCAACATTAAATTCAGGACCAAATTCTTCATTCTTTAAAGAAGTAAATTTTTCTAATAATTCTGTAGAATAAGCGTTAACATCAAAACTATATGGATAAGGGTTAATTCCTGAATCAACTAATTTCTGCAAATTATCCTTCTTTGCTTTTACTAAATCGTTATCCATAAAATAAACTTCCAAGGAATGAATTAAAAGGCTTACCTTAAAAGCAAAAAAATCATCAAGAATATATTTTTAACCAAATAGAAAGCATACTTAGGTATGCAACATCAAGTAAAAGGAAGAGCAGAAATGCTTGCAAAATTCAATGCAAAGAGAAAAGCAACACGAAAACCAGAACACTATGATGATGCAATTCTTCTTGGCTCAAAAGGCGGACTTACCAGGAAAAAAATCCAGCAGGTTATCGGAAGAATGAAGAAAAAAAGAGAGAATTATTTAGGACAAGAAATTCCAACCGTCACATCTTCAGACAATATGCTATTTACTGGGTCAAAAGCAACTGCAACAGATGTTGCAACAAGACTCTCACTAAAATATCTAATGAAACCACTCAAAGCAATGAAACTCAGTCAGGAATCTCTTTTGGCATTTGAACGATTGCTTCTTGCAAGAGGCCAAATAATAAAAGGAACAAATATTAGTTTAAGACCACCACAAGAGTTTTTGATGCTTGACTTGATAAACTCTTTTGGAGAAGACGGATACAGAAAAGCCCAAAAAGTTTCAGAGAAACTCACTCAGAGAGGACACAATATACAAAGACTGGCCATAAAATCAAAACTTAATGAGTCAGATGTTTTCTATAATGTTCCCCCAAGGGCAGGGATAGCGCAGTCATACTTAGGCATTAGTAAAGAAAGTTTTATAGCAAATTTTCCGTCAACCTTAAGAGAAAGAGAACTTGAACTTGAGCAACTTAAAAAAGAAAATATTTCAAACAAAGAAATTTTCATAAAAATGCTTGAAGATCAAGTAAAAAAAGCAAGGAAAAGTTATATCCTGTTCAGGCAAAACAACATGTAAGCTTAAACTGTATTAAATATTACACTTATTCTTTAATAGTATTTAATAATCTACATGAATGAATGTATGTTATGAAAGTTAATTTGGTTGAAAAAGTTGTCTGGAGTCCTTTCATCTAATTATCGACTCACCAGGTCTGGAATCCAGGCAATCAACCAAAGAAAAATTAATCACACTTACTTCTCTGACTCAAGGATTAAAACTTTTCACTGGTGAACACTATATTTTACTCTAAAAATATTTGGGGAGAATAGTGTAGTGATAACACGAATAAGTTTTTTACTTATTAGTCCAAGGTTTGATTCCTTGTTCTCTTAAATTTTGGAGATGAAAAAATGGAAAATAAAAAAAGTGAGTTAGCCTGGCTACAATGATTTAGGCAAAAAAGTAGTAATGTTAGAAAAGAATGAAATACCAACGCACTATTACAATGTGCTTGCGGATCTACCTTTTGAATTTCCGGCACCACAAGGAGATTTGGCAATTTTAGGAAAAATATTTCCTAGCGAAATATTACAACAAGAAATGAGTTCTGAAAGATATATCAAGATCCCTCATGAAGTAAGAGAAATTTATGCAAAAATTGGAAGAGCAACTCCACTACAAAGAGCAGATAATTTAGAAAAAGCTTTAGGGACAAATTGCAAAATATTTTTCAAAAGAGAAGACACAACTTTGCAAAGAAGTCACAAAATCAATACTGCACTCGCACAAGCTTATTATATCAAAAAGGCAGGATTCAAAAATGTTACAACAGAAACAGGAGCAGGCCAGTGGGGTAGTGCATTATCTCTTGCATGCAAATTATTTGATTTGAATTGCACAGTGTACCAAGTGAAGTGCAGTTATGACCAAAAACCTGCAAGAAGAACAATAATGAAATTATATGGGGCAAAAGTAATTGCTAGTCCCAGCGACACTACAAAAATTGGGAGGGAAATGCAAAAAAAGTTTCCAAACACTCCAGGGAGTTTAGGGATGGCTATTGCTGAAGCTGTTGAAATTGCAAAAGAAAATGAAGATACTGTATACAGTTTAGGAAGTGTGCTCAATCACGTTTTGATGCACCAAACTGTAATCGGACAAGAAACAAAAAAGCAACTGGAGAAGATTGGTGAAAGCGCTGATATAGTAATTGGGTGCGTTGGAGGAGGAAGTAACTTTGGAGGAATCGCTCTGCCCTTTATTCCTGACAAATTGAATGGAAAAGAAATAGAATTAATTGGAGTGGAACCAAAAGAAGTTCCAAGCATGACAAAGGGAGAATACAAGTATGATTATGGAGATACGGGAAAACAAACTCCACTTTTGAAAATGCATACTCTGGGTTGCGAATTTGTTCCAGAAGCAATTTACGCAGGCGGATTAAGATATCATGGAGTTGCTCCAATAATTTCAGCACTAATTGATCACAACTTAGTGAAAGCAGAGAGCTACTCTCAAGAAGAGTGCTTTTTGGCAGCAAAATTATTTGCTGAAACAGAAGGAATAATTGCAGCACCCGAATCAAGTCACGCCCTAAAGAGTGCAATTGAACATGCCAAGAAAAATGACGGCAAAACAATTGTATTCAATTTAAGCGGAAACGGAATACTGGACTTGGCTGCATACGAAAAAGTGCTTGGACTGTAAATACAGTCCGGCACATGAATCAAGAATAATTAAAAACACTAAAGTGAATGATATGTATGAGAGAAAGTGAAAAAATGACTGAAAAAATAATCATTGACCCGTGGGGAAAAGAACTCGTTGAAGATTACACTAGATTGATTAAGGAATTCGGAATGAAAGAGTTTGATGCAAGCATGTTTCCTAATCCAAATTTACAAATGAGAAGAGGAATAAATTTTGGAGGAACTGATCTTGAACAAATTTCTACTGCAATCCAAAACAAAAAACCATTTTATGCACTAAGTGGAATAATGCCTTCAAGCGAAAAAATACATTTAGGAACTGAAACTGTAATTCAAAATATAAAATACTTTCAGGATCATGGAGCAAGAACTTACGTTTTAATTGCTGATGTAGAATCCCAAGCAACAAGAGGAGTTCCAATTGAAGAAGGAAAAAAAAGAGCAATGGAATTTCACATCCCTGCATACTTAGCACTTGGACTTGATATTGAAAAAACAAATTTTTATTTACAAAGCGAAAATAAAAAAGTATCAAACCTTGCAGTAATTGCCTCACAAAAAGTAACTGAAAATGAATTTAGGGCAATATATGGATCACTTCATCCTTCGAAAGTAATGAGTGCATTTACTCAAATGGGAGATATACTCTACCCACAGCTTGAAGAAAAAATGCCGGGAGTAATTCCTGTAGGAATTGACCAAGCACCGCACATTAGAATGGTAAGGGACGTTGCACGAAGACTAAAAGCTGATTACTCCTTCTTCCTACCTAGCGCATTATACAACAAATACACTAGCGCACTTGATGGTTCATTTAAGATGAGCAAAAGCGGGGAAGAGAATGCAAAAATAGAAATCCCTGAAAAAGATCTCAAGCTCTTAGAGAAAAAAATAAACAAAGCCCTAACAGGCGGAAGACCAACTAGAGAAGAACAAAGAGCAAAAGGCGGAGAAATATCAAAATGCGTTGTTTACGAATACTGCAAAAATCACTTCATCAAAGACGATAAAGAATTAAAGGAAATGTTTGAAGGATGCGTCGGAGGAAAGAATTTGTGTGGGGAATGCAAAGCAAAATACGGAGTTCCTTTTGCAACTAAGTTCTATGAAGATTTCAACATTAATTTCTCAAAAGCAAAAAAACAAATACAAAACGGAAAAGTAAAGTTTGTTGAATGAAGGGAAAAATATGAGTAAAAACAGAACACATAATCCAAATAGAGTTCCTCAAAAATTTTATGAAAAAACAACTTTAAATCCAAAAAGAGAAGTGATGCAAGAACAAGTCAAAATACTAAGAATTGTTGACTCCATAATGCCAATACAAGCAAAAACTGTAAGCGACGCAAAAACAGGGATAGATTATGTTTTCTTCAACACAAGTATTGACAGAAAATTCGGATTCTACAATAATGGAGAAGACTCAATAAAGGTAAGAATGAAAGATGGACAATTAGTCAATAGTTCTGATTACACTTTAGTAATGCATAAAGACAGAATAGAAATCTTGCCAACACAAAGAATCCGAGACTATGTAAGAAAACATCCTAAAAAAATACAGTTTGATCCAAAATTGCCCCAAAGAAAAGGCAGAGGCGGACAAGTAATGTTTGATCAAGCAAGAGTAACTCTAAGCGATGTATACAAACAGGAAAAATGTATTCCTGCAACTGTTACAATCCCCTTATTAAAAATAGCAAGAGGAGAAGCTAAATTAAAAATGAGAGAGGCTGCCAAATTACAAGAACTTATGAATAGAGCCTTAACTAGAATAAGATTACTAAATGGAATAGCCCAAATAAAACTTAATAAGTCTAAAAAACACTTTTATGAACAATTCTTAAAAAGAAAAAAAGCTACGATAATAAAACCAACTAAAAAAATCATAAAGCGAAAAATATTAAACCAGCGATGATGCGCTAGAGAAATAATTATAAACTAAGAAGCTATTCTATAGGTCGGTGAAATCAATAAGTGGTTTAGATTTTACTTGCCTATTGCCAAACGAAACAGAAACTGAGAAAATACCACGCAAAAAATCTTATCTTTTCAAATACAACCAGCAAAAAATAAACCCTAATTGTTTAAAACAAAATCAAATGAGAAAAGAATTGCTCAATTTTATTCCAAAAGAAATGTCTTCTGTCAAAGACAGCGAATTTGGGATTGATTACTACTACAAAGGAATTTCAATTGACCAAAAATTCTGCTTTGGGGAACTCGGAAAAGACACAATAAAAATAAGAGTAAGAAGAAAGGAGCTATTGAACAAATCAGATTGGACAATGATGATTAATGAAAACAGAGAAATAATATTTTTCAAGACAAAGAAACTGAAAACATTTGTAAAACGCAACTGGAGCCTTGTACAAAAGAACTTTGTTGAACAAAAAAGAGCTTACTCAGAGCATTACGTCAGAATAAAGGATTTTTGCAGGATAGAACAAGTTGAACTAATAAAAGGAAAAATGGAAACTGATTTTTTTATTGACACAATGAACAAAATAGTTCATGAAAATGAAAGTGAAATGATTGAGGAAACTATTCAAACTAACAAAACCATTGTTAATTACACAAAAAGAATATGCTTTGAGCCACAATTAGTAAAAATTTTCCAGCAGATTTTTGTCTAAAGCAAAAGTTAAAGAAATAATAAAATCCCATTATATTATGCAAGAAAATATAAAATTAAGGCTGATAGAAGAAAGTGATACTGATTTCTTCTTTGAACTAATGCAAAACAAAGAATACCAAAAACACTATCTTGAAAGATTAATCCCTAAAAACTATAATGAAGCTAAAAATGAAGTTAAGAAATATGTCAAAGACAGGGAAAACAATTTTGCTTACTATTTTATCATAGAAAGAGGAAATACAAAAATAGGTGTACTTGACATTTACAAAATAATGCAAAAAGATAAACGAGGCTCAATTGGATATGGGATCAAAAAAGAATACTGGAATAAAGGATATGCCAGCAAAGCCTGCAAACTAGGATTAAAATTTATCAAAACAAAATTAAAACTCCACTCAGTAGAAGCGACTAGTGAACCGGATAATATTGGAAGCTGCAAAGTCTTAGAAAAAAATGGATTTAAACGAATTGGAATTATTAAGGATTATTACTTTGACAAAGGAAAATTTGTTGACAGAGTATTATACTGGAAAATACTCTAAATTACAAAAACCCTGTCATGCCACAAGGAATGGATTTAAATATCATTAAATTCATTGTTCTAGCATAATGAAACAAATTAAACCTGTCTTGCCAGAAATACTTAAATTAAGTGAAATTGAGAAAAAAATATATTTAACTATTCTTGAAAAATGGCCTACTACCGCAGTTGAAATTGCTTCAAACCTAAATGAAGATGTAACAAACAGAGAATCACAGAAAAGAGCAAGTACAAAATATACTTATTATTTGAAAAAATTAGTTGAACGAAAATTAATTGTCTCAAAAAAATCCGGAAATACCTTAATTGTCTGGCCGCTTTTGGTTGAAAAATACAGAACAATTCATGATATTTTAAAACAGCAAGAACCAGAGCATTTGAGTGCAATAGTGGAAGATGCTTTACGAGGAGGGAGAAACAATGCTTAACAGTTTCTTTGATAAATTCATTTTCACAAGCACACTAAAATATAACCATGCAAACTTTTACTTACTTGACATACCCTTTCTGATTACTCCGGTTGAAACTCTGATTGGATTATGTGCAGTACAGGACATTGAATTTCAAAAAAAGATTTACGAGTCAGTGAAAAAAAGCACTGCAGAGAATTTAATGAAAGAATTTGGAACAAACTTTGGAGGAGAAAAGAAAAAACAAATAGACCTTGTTGAAACTTTCTTTTCAGCATCAGGATGGGGACAAATTCAGGCAATTGATTTACAACCGGAAACAAAAAGAGCCATAATTGTTTTAGATAATTCCCCTTTTGTCTCAAAATTAAAAGGAAAAACACAACTTAGTGCAGATGTATTTTTGAGAGGAACACTTGCAGGAATGTTTTCTAAAATATTTGAAGATAATATTGATTGTGTTGAAGCAGAGTGCGCTGCACTTAGTGGAGAAAAATGTAAATTTATAATCAAGCCAAAAACAGAGTTTGATTTTGCAAATAAAATAGTGCAAGATCAATTAAGCCATGAATAAAATAAAAAAATTAAAAAAAAAGAAAAGAAACCAA
>JAVHOV010000024.1:0-10971 GCA_036170245.1 archaeon
TGCTCGCTTTCATCCGCATCTTAAAAGATGCAGATTTCCCGCTCGACTAATTAAGAAATTTCAAATCCACATTATACAAAGGAGAAGAACACAATTTTTTAATAAATTTAACAAGAAACTTTTCCCAAAACCCTATTTCTGTTTCTCTTTCAACAAATATAGAAAGACGCCAGACCCCCATTTTTTCAGCAAATATTAGGTTCACTAGTGGAAGAGTTATGATTGAAACTCTTCAAGGAACGCCTTGGTTGAAGGAAATGAGGGAATTTGAGAGACTTGTTAAAATTCCTTCATCAAGATATTTAGTAAAAGAAATTGTTGCGCAGGCAAGAAGAATGGGTTTTGACAGAGTAATGCTGATTGATCCAACTAAACACGGTTCTTACAAAGATCCACACTTAGTGAGTTTATTTGATGAAGAAACTAAAAAAATTCATATGAAAATAGCGTTTAAGGAAGCGACAAAAGAAGAAAAGAAAAGGTATATTATAAAGAAAAAAGAGTTGTTGAAAATTCATCAGGAAAGAATGAGAAAACTGTATGAAAATGTCGCAAAAGGAGAAGGATTTGTAAAAAGCGGCAACTATTTTGTAAAAATGCTAAAAAAGCCTTAAACGATTCATTTAAGGGGATTAAAGGCAAAACAAGTAGTTAATGTTAGAGACTCGGACAGGTTTTTAAATCATACGAGGCTGATATAATCTAACTGAATTGGTAAAGGTGAATCTATGAGCGCGAAAAACAACTCAAATAAATGTCTGTATTGCGGAGCATGTGTGGGTGTTTGCCCAGTAAGTGCTATTGTTCTAAAAGACACAAGAATATTCATAGATGAAACAAAATGTATAAATTGCGGAGCATGCGTAAACATTTGCCCTGTTGGTGCAATGAGTTTAGAAAAGAAAATGTAAAGGTGAAAATATGGCTGCGAATGATATTTTATATGATGCAATAATTGTTGGTGCAGGACCAAGTGGGCTTGCTGCTGGTTTAGAACTTGCTAAAGGAAAGGCTAATATTTTAATTTTAGATAGAAAACAAGAAATCGGCTGTCCAAAGAGATGCGCTGAGGGATTGAGCAACCGTTGGTTTGACATAATGAAAATAAAACCAAAGCCAGAATGGGCAGTTCAGGAAATTAATGGAGCAGTTCTATACGGACCTAATGGAAAAGAAGTAAAAATGAAAAGCAAAAAAGCTTTAGGTTATGTACTTGAAAGAAAAATGTTTGAAAAAGATTTGGCAATACAAGCAGTAAAACTTGGAGCAAAAATTTTATTGAAGCACCAAGTAGTTAGTGCTAAAAGAGAAAACGGAATTGTAATTCTTGATGTTGAAGTTAACAATGAAGTTAAGCAATTCAAAGGAAAAATGATTCTTGCTTGTGATGGAATTGATTCGCTTGTTGCAAGAATGCTTGGACTTAACACTAAAAACAATCTGAACGATACTGATTCAGGTTACCAGTACGAAATGACAGGAATAAATGGATATGATGAACACTGTCTGCACTTGTACTTTGGAACAGAAGTTGCTCCAAGAGGATATGTTTGGATTTTTCCAAAAAGAGACGGGACAGCAAATGTTGGAATAGGAATAGGAGCTTATGTTTCAGCTACTACTAAACTTACTGCTAAGGATTATCTTGATAGATGGATTCAAGCACAGCCTGGGCTAAGAAACGGTTCAATAATTGAAGTTAATGCTGGAGGAATACCTGTTGGAGGATTCCTTGAAAAAATGACTGCTGATAACTTGGTTGTTGCTGGAGACGCTGGGCACATGGTTGACCCAATTCACGGAGGAGGAATTGGAATTGCAATGGAAGGGGGAAGACTTTCTGCTACTGTTGCATTAAAAGCAATTAAGAAAAATGATTTTACTGACAAGACTCTTGGGGGTTACACTCAAGAATGGTTTGAATTAAGAGGAAACGAACTAAAGAGAAGATTAAAATCAAGACACTTGTTAGAAGTTCTGACTGATGATGACTTCAATTACTTAGCTGAATCAATTACAATGGACGAAGCTTTGGCAATTGGAAATGGAACACTAACTAAAACACAAATGGCTGTTTTATTGACAAAGAAACTAATAAAGCGACCTGGCCTAGTTGCAATAATGATGAAGTTCTTCCAAAATTAATTGGAAGGATTTCTCTTTTCTTTTTTAAAAAACAATTTTTATTTCAAAAAAAACAAATTATCTCTTTGGAATAATATTTTATTCCCCACCTTTCACTAAATAGCTATGGAAAACCTTCAATTGAGTAACTTGGCACTGCACCACTTAATCGAGGAGCTAAATTTCTTTGAAAATGGGTTTGTGAACAATATCCAGACTCTTGAAAATAATTGGATCAAAATGAAAGTGCATACAAAGGAATTTGGGGACAAACAATTAATCCTTGCACCTAACGCAATTTTTGTTTCAAGTCAATCTTTACAAGCAAAGCAAAGCCCTGGGGGATTCAGTGCTTTTTTAAAAAAATTTCTTTTCAATCAAAGAATTGTTTCCTTAAAGCAGCACGGCCTTGATAGAATTATTGAAGTCGAATTTCCTGAAAGCAAATTAATTATTGAACTCTTTGCAAAAGGAAACTTAGTTCTCTGTGACAAGAATAATAAAATTTTAAGGGCATTTAGAAAAGAGGAATGGAAGGATAGAAAACTTGAGGCTGGTGAAGAATATAAGTTCCCGTCATCAAGAGGAATAAGCCCGCTTGAAGAAAATGACAAAAACTTTTTTGATAACCTAAAGAAAAATGAAAAAACTCTTTTTGGAGCATGCGTTGATCTACTGAACGTTTCCCCCCAAATACTAGAACTTGTTTTTCAAAACGAAAAAATAGACAAAACATCTAATGCAAATAAAATAACTGAAAAAATTGCTTCAAAAATACTAACTGAGTTAAAAAAGATTTACTCTTTAAAACAAGAAAAAGCATACTTAGTCGGAAATATTCTTTTTACAACAGATATTGGAACAAAAGACAAAGAGTTTGAGTCAATCAACTTTGCACTTAATTCTCTCCTACTTTCACAGCTAGAAGAAACACCTAAAGAAGGAGAAGAAAACAAAAATGATAAGAAACAGGACAAGGATTTAAAAAACCTAAAATCGAGGCAAATGCAAATTGCAGGAATTACTACTCAAGGAGAAGAAGCCCAAAAGAAAGGAGAAGAGATTTATTTACATTATAATGAATTGAAAGAGTTAATGGATATAATAGCCAAAGCAAAAAGCAAGAACTTAACTGAAAAAGAAATTATGGAAAAAATCAATAAAGTAAAGCCATTAATCAAAGAACTGGATTTTAAAAAGAAAAAACTAATTGTTGCACTCAAATAGATTTTTTAAATAAACAAAAAAATGAAAAATAGGCATTCTTTTATCAGGAAAAAATCTTTTAACGCCTATTAAAGGCAAAAAATCAACAGGTTTTAATAAAAGCGAATTTGTCAAGGCAAAGTTAAGAAGCAAACGCTTTCTTCAAGCGCCTGCTAATTCAATATAACTTTATTCTTTTCCTTGAGCACTTTCTAGGATTTCTCTCTCGTCAACAATGAACACATCGCTCACTGCTGTAACTGACGCATATGGTATTTCTATCAATTTGTCAACCTTTCCGAGCTTAGCTAAAAGCCTAGAGTTTCTATCCACTTCTACTACCAAGTATTCTACGTCTCCACCAAGTTCAGAAACTATTATATCGACTAATTTGCCGACTTCGTCTCCTCTGTTAGTGATGACTCTCTTGGAAGCCAATTGTCTTGCTATTGTGTATTTATACATTTTCACACCCAAAAAACTTAATTTAACAAATAGAAAGTCTAACTGCTTTATAAAGGTTTGCACAACGAAAACCAAACCAATTTTTGTTATGTAAAAGTCATTTTGCAAATGTATTTTATAAAAAATTCACTTCAAAGAAATTAATCTCTTATGTATAAAACGGTTTCAATAATTATTTGAAAATAGATTTAATCTTTCTTGGAGCAAATCCTGCTTGTTTATTTTTTAGAGAAAACTCAATATTCATTGATTCAGGTACCCTAAAAAATCTAAACATAAGTGAATTTTTTCCTTTCAACAATTTTTCAACTACTTCTGAAGAACGATTTGATTTAGATAAAACCTCAAATTCTTTTTGAAATTTTAAAAACACTTGTTTGCCTAAGGGATGATTTTTTTCAATAAATGTTAAGGGATAATATTTTGAACATGCTGAAAGGTAAGACCCCGCACCCACAACTTTTGTTTTAGGCAAAATCACAAACCCCCTTTGCCTTAATTTTAAATCAACAAAAGCACTAACCCTTGCAGTATCTGCTTTTGTATCCCTAACCAAAACAAGTCTGTCTTTTAGCATTCTCTTTGAAAAAGATTCAAATTCACTTTCAAATTTTTCAACAAGTTTTACCCCTTCTTTTGAGACCCCTCCTTTCTCAATAGCCCCTTTAAGCGCAGGGGATCTAACAAGAACCAGTACTGCATTTGGGTCTGCTTGGATATTTTTAACCAAATTATTAAGGACTTGGGAAAAAAACTTTTCCATTACTTTTTCTTCAACGTTTGTTCCTTTAGCCCAAGGCAAAGCATAAGCAGGGTGGGTAACCCAATACATTGTATGAACTTCCTTTACTTGATTCATCAAGAAAATAATGCACAAAGCTTTTTATTAAGTAAATGCCTAAAACCTAATCATGTCACTTAAAGATCCAAACGATGATTATGACGAGCTTGTGGATGAGAAAGGAATTCTTCCAAAAGGCTTGTTCAAAAAATCAAGAATGTATTTGTTCATTCTTCTAATTGGCCTTGTTTTAGGGGCATTTGTACAGTATTATGCAATTAACCCTATTGTAGCTGACCTATCAAGCAGTGAGTGTATCAGCATAAAAAACACAAATCACTTACTTAACACAGAAAACGACTGCTTGTACTATGTTTTGGGTGTGGATGCAAAGACCGCAAGCGAAACGTGTGCAATAAGAAACCTTATTGAAAAAAAAAATTCAAAAGACTTCAATGAAGAAACTGCTTAGATAAGCCCTTTTTGTTATGGCAATCGCCGAAAAATTCTAAACCTTTTTAAATCTCAAAGAAAAATCCTTCTTTTATGAATACTTTTCCCAAACTAATTTTTGTTTTTATTTTTTTAATGCTCTTTCTTAATGGATGCACAGAAATGACAAGAAGCGAAATAAACTTGTGTGTAAACCTTTCAAGCAAGAGTTATGCTTTTGTTCCAAATTGTGAAACTGAAAACAGTTGTTTTGAGAAAGTTTCTAGCTTGTTTAAAACAAATCTTGGCTATGAAGAAGAAAGCAAGTTGTATGAAATAAAAAACCATATTGCAAAAAGCTGGTACTTTTATAATTTGTCATTAAAAGAGCAGAAAAACATTCAAAATTATTGTAAAAAAGGGGATTCACTCAGCGCAGCAGGTTCAATAAACCAGGCCCAAGATTTAATCAATGAGTCTTTTTCAGAGCTTGATTTAGGAATGAAAAAAAGCTTTGAACTGATTTCTTATGAAGAAACGCAACTTTCGACAAACCAAGCAGATTTACTCAAAGAGGAAAAAATTTACTCAAATTTAATTGAGTTTAGGCAAATATTGTCTGAATTAAACACGGGCGCAACTAACTCAGACACTTATGTTTCTTATTATACAAAAAAAGCACAAGATTTTGCAAAATCAAGTGCTTCAAAGGGATTTACTATATTAATAGAAAAAAGCCCGTTTTGGATAGAAAATTTTGAATTAATTAATGATACTATTCTTAAAAATCTTGGAATCAAACAGGAAGAATCCTTTCCTTTTGCAAATGATTTATTACAAGAAGTAATTTCACAAGCAGAAACTGCTTTTTTTAAGAAACAAAGCATTCTTTCCCTCCAAAAATTTCCAATTTATGAATTTATGAAATTATATTCAGACCTGGGAGGAAACAATAACTCTGCCCTAAAAAGATTTGCTGACTTAATGAACAGAACAAGCGAAGGGAAAAAGGATTTAAGTTTGAAAATACAAAAGTCTTGGGAAATAAATGAAAATAATTTAAAACTAGTAAATTCTTTATTAAAAAAAGAAAAAGAAGTTACTGAATTTCACTCTTTGTTTGACAAATTAACTTCAAAAACAATTACTGCTGATTTAAACATTACAACAAAAGCAGAAGATACTATAGCTCAGTTTATTTTATTAAAAGAAAAAAAATATTCTGCAGAATTAACAAAAGGAGAAGAACTAAAAGAATTATTAAATTTTGAAACATCTTTTTTGAAAATTATTTCTTCACTTTCTTTTAAAACACAAGGAAGTGAAGAGAAACTAATTCAAGCATGCAAAATAGAAGCTGATAAAAAAATAACCTTTGATTATAATAAAAATGAAGAGACATCAAAATTAGCCGAAGAGGTCAGCTATTTCTCTTCAAGAGTAAAAAATACAACAGGAAGAGAATGCATTTTAAGCTGTCAGGAGCTTGTTGCAAAGAAAGAGCTTTTAACTAAAGCTATAGCAAGCACTGTTTTGCTAGAAGCAGAGATAAAGGATTCTTCAAAAGAATGTGTAAGTTCTCTAGAAAAAATATTTGCTGGTGAAGATTTAGCAGAACTAAAAATCAAATTTGAAGAACTGAAAAATGCTGTTGTTACTAAAGAAAATTTGAGTGATTTTTCAAAAAACTGCGAGTCAATAAAGAAACAAGCAAAAAACGAATTAATAACAGAACCTGATTACTCTAGTTTAGCAGAAGAATATAAAAAACTCAAAAACAATTTATCAGAGCTTGAAGAAATTTCATTTTATTTAAACGAAAGCGAAACATATTCTTTGAAAGAAAAATATTTTACAAAAGCTTTGACATTTGATCAGTATTTTTTAGAAGGAACAGTTTGTTTTGAAAAAATTGCGGTAATCAAAAAAGATGTTTTGAGTAAAATAATTGAGCTCAATAAGGAACTAAAAGAAGCTATTCAGGAAAAAATAATTTATTATGTTGAAAAAAACACAACTGTTTCAGTTCTAAACTCAAATATTTTAAAACTAGATGAAACTAACCAAACAGAAGCCAGACTAATTCTCAATAACCCTTTTGAAGAATTAAATGGCCCAATTTATATAAAACTGAATTTTGATATTAATCAAATAATTTTAAAGGATGCTTGTGTTGATTCTGTTGAAAAAAGAACAATTAAACTTTTTTATCTCCCAAAAGGAAAAACAAAAATCGATTTCTTTTTAGATACTTTTTTACACCTAGATGAAACTGACTCTTTTGTTTATGCAACAAACGAAATAAGTTTATTAAAAAGAGAAATTGCACATCCTTCAAATTTTGGATTTCAAAATATTTTAATCTTGACAAACCAGCCAAAAAACACATTTCAAACAGTGGTTCTGGTTGATTCAAACGAAATCCTTTTTGCAAATGAAAACAATCAAACCATGTTTGTTGTGGAAAAAATAACACCTTTCACAAAAATAAAATTGTTTTATTATTTAAGAGAAATAATTTTATTAAGTAAAGAATTAATAGAAACCAAAACAACTGATCTTGATGAAACTTTGATTTACAAAGTAACCGCAAAAAACCTCTATCCTTCAAGTCTTAATGCGACTTTATCCATACTTTTACCTTCAACAAGTGCAGACATAACAGTATATTCTCAAAACTATACAAAAAAAGAAATAAAAAAAATAGGGGATAAAATAATACTTTCCAACCAAGATTTTTTAGAGAGGGAAACAAAAGAATTTGAGGTTTGGGTAAAAACAAGCAGCGCCCTTGATTTTTATAAAGAAGGATTAGAAAAACAGGAATCTTTTTTTAATGAACATGATTATACTAAAAACGCAGAGGAAACCAAAAAAATAAAAGATTCAGAAAATTTAGATCTGATAAAAAAGACTTTTGAATCAAATTCTATCAAAATAACGCAAATTGAACTTGATGAAAAAAACAAAAGTGCACTTGAACTAATGAAACAAAAAATTCTTGACAAAATTTCAGAACTGCGTTCAAAACAAAGGGCATTGTATGATTTAGGATTAACTTCTGAGGCAGAAAAAATAGGCACAACCCTTGATTCAATAATCAGCGACCAATTAACTAATGAAGCTAGTATTGCAAAAGCTTTTGATAAATTAGTTACTCTTTCTTCTTCAGCAGATAATAAGTTAAAAAGTGAAGCTGAAAAAATGTGGAGCGAAATAAGTATAAAAAGCGAGGGAAATGAAACTCTTACTGAATTAAAAAACAAATTTTTTGATAAAAAACAATTATTTGATGAAGATTTTTCTTTTGACATTTTAAAGACAAACAGTTTGTTTTCAAATCTTCAAAAAGACTATAATTATTTTTTAACCCAGGCAAAAGAAATAGATAAAAATAATTTGGCAAAAGATAAAGAAAATCAAACTAAATTAAAACTGGATTTGAATTACTGCAAAAATACTCTTACTTTAATTGAAAATGATTTGGTAAAAAACAGTTCAAGTTTGTTAAAAGCAAAATTTATTGCTCCCTTAACGCAAGAAAGAATTGAAAAACTTAAATTGCTTTTATCAGAAATAGAAAACTCAAGCGATTCTATTGAAGATAAACTAAAAAAACTGGAACCTTTAGAGACTGAAATTTGGGTTTCAATGGAGTCAATAAAGAAGCAGGCTATCTTGGCTTTTAACAAAGCTATTGATGAAAAAGCATCAAAAGAGGTTCTTTTAGAAGGAAAAACCCTCCTCGATCAAAATAAATATGTAGATGCCTATTTGGCATTATACAACACAACATCTCCATCCATAGCGCTAACAAATTTTATTTGGTTCCTCCCAATTATAGTAGTAATTGTTGTTGCTTTTGTTGTAAAAAACAAAGTTAGTAAAAAAGAGAATGAAGATAGGGAGAAAAAGAAGGCAATAACGGAAGAATGGGATAAGTTATAGCATAATAGTAAAGAATTAATTTACTTTTTAGCATAGTAAATCCAAGCAAAAATCAATAATCCAACTATAATCCCAGCAATAGCTAAGATTACCCCTAAAGGCAATTGATTCTGTTTTGATTCTACTTCTATTAAATTTGAAGTGTAAATGTTATTGTTGTCAGTTATTGTTGCAAAAAACTTTTCTTTACTTATTTCTAAAGGAAGTGCTTCAAAAATTATTTCCTGTTCACCTTTAGCTGAAATAAATATGCTTTGTGATGAATCTTTTACTTTTGTCTGTGGAGAAAGAATTATGTTTCCTTCAAAAGGAGTTGACCAATTATTTTTTACTATTGCTTTAAATGAAACTAAAGGGGTTTCTGAAATAGTTACTAAAGAAATTTCAATTTGCTTTGGAGTTACTACACTCAATGTTGGGTGATTGCTAATCAAAACTTGATCTTCTTCAAAGTAATTTGTAAAAAACAATGCTGCTGAGGGTAAATTGTATGAGCTAATTAAAGTTGGTTTAATATAATAATCAAATTGCTTTGTTTCTCCTGGAGAAATTGAAGTTGTTACGCTGGAATCCCCTTCAACTATATCAAAACTTGAAATTGTTACTTTTGCTCTTGTATCAGGGTGAACAAACTGCAAATACACTGTTGAAAGTTTTGTTCCACTATTTGAAACAATAATGCTCATTTTTGCTCGGTTTCCTAAAAATATTTCAGATGGAGCCTGGTTTCTAATGCTTAATAGAGGAATATCATATATCCTAACAAAAGAATTCTTTGAAACAAAAACATTAGTTGTGTCCCCGCCTAAACTTGCACAAATTGCTACTTTTGTTGACCCCTCTTTTATTTGGGGTAAATATATTCTTGCCCAGCAAGAATTGTCCGTGCATGAAAAAAATTCTTTCCAAAATACCTTCTCTTCTGCTCCATTAACTGAAACTGAAACATAGGTATTGTCTATTTCTTTTCCACCAAAAACAGCATTTATTGAAAGTAACCCTACCCCAACTTCATTCAAATCAGATTCTGACAAATTAAAATCAATAGTTTGACATTGCTTTGCAGAAACAATGGAGGTATTAATATCAGTAAAACCAAAATCAGACAAGGGGGCTTGAAAAGCAGTTACTGTACTTAAAATAAACAAAATTGAGAATAAAACTGAATAAGCCTTCATAAAATCACTTAACTATAATGCATTTTACTTAAAACAGGTTTTAAAACGTTTATGAAAGGATGAAATTTCACTTTTTTGCTCCAAAAACGCTTTTTTTGCTTAATTCAACCAAAATATTTGCTACTGTAACTTTATAATTTGGACTTGACTTAACTAAAATAATTTTATTTTTTGAATAATTCTTTTTTATGTGCTTTAAACAATAGTCTATTCCTTCACAAAAAACATTATCCATTATTTTTTCAGGAGAATAACTTCTTCTTTCAAGTCTTGCTTCTAAATCTTCAGGGTCAATTTTTAGAACTATCACAGCATCAACTTTAATTTTTACTTCGGATAACACATGTCCTTCAAAAATAACATTTTTATTTTTTGTTAAAAAAGAATTTACTTTTTTTTGTATTGGTAAAAGAGGAATTTCAAGTTCATTTTCATCATTAAATCTGCCAAGCCTATTTTTTAATGCAAAATCTTTTTCATTAATTACTTTTGCTTTGAATACTTCCCCTAAGACCTTGGCAATTGTGGTTTTTCCCGTACCTGGGGTCCCTGTTATTAGTAATTTCATAAATATCCTTTGCTAAAAAAGAATTAATAAAAGGAGCTATTTAAAAAAATTATTTTAAATTTTTAGGAAAAGCAAAACATTCATTATCCAAGCATTTTCCTTTTGAATCGAGAGATTTACATAATGAAACTTCTCTTTGGCAAGAAACAATTATTTCACTCATTTTCTTCAAGTTGAAATAGAACGTTTCGAGTATAAATACTTTATTCTATAATAGGTTCTGTAGAAATCCTATTTGGTTTGTATCCAAAGCTTAATTTTTATGATTC
>JAVHOV010000025.1:0-36362 GCA_036170245.1 archaeon
AAAGACTACTTTCAAATCCCTTTCGCACAATACTCATATTCTATTGCAGTAATGGATTATGATTTTGCTATTGCAGCATGGTGGAATAATAACAAATACATTTATGTGGATAGCCTGTTTTGGTTCTGGGACTGGAGCAAAATTAATTTGGATTCAATTAAACTATTAGATAATTTAAAAGAAAAAGGAGATTTGACTGAATTTTTGAAGATTTGGAATAATATTGACCCTCATTCAAAACAATATTTCGCCCACTTTTATTCAACTAGATCAGTAATTCAAAAATATGCAAACAACACAGAACACACAAAATTATTCCCAAATAAGAGATTTGTTGAAGTTGGACCAATAATAAATAATTCTCTAAAAAAAATAGCTACTCGAACAAAAATAGTAGTGAGTTATTGTGGTTTACTATCCCCCCTAGTTAACAAACAAAAGGCACTAGAATACATTGAACTAACTAAAAAGTTACTAGAAATATTTTTACCTAAAAATAAAAAAAATATTCTTTTTCTTGTTAATCCTGAATTAAGGCAAGAATGTAAAAAAATATTACCATTTGGGAAAGTTTATAGTTTAGGCCATAAATCAACCTTGAAGTTGCTTAATAAAACAAAAGCCCTTATATTGCCACCAAGCATTACTAGTATTTTAGAAGCATCTGAATATGGAGTGCCAATTATATTATTGCCTGAAGAACATGATGGACATTACCCTAATTACTTAGAACTAAAAAGAAAAGCGAATGGAAAAAATCATTTTGATGGATTTATCATCCAAGAACTTTTATCAAAACAAATATTTAAAGGGAATGAAAAAGAACAAACCACCAAGATACATGCGTATCTTAACAACATTGAACTAAACAAACACCCTGAATGGAAACAAAAAGCAAATTATCTACGTAGACTTCTTAAAAACGAAAATGAACTGCATAAATTAGCAGAATTACAAAGACAAAGCCTTAATTTATTGTCTCAAGATAATATTATTAACCATTTACATGAGTTACGATTATGACTAAAACAATACTTGGAATTGAGGGAGAATTACTGCTAGTAAACGAAAGTGAGGTGGCAAAAGTGGCGGTAATTGGTTGTGGAAGTCATTCTTTCAGAAACATTTTTCCCACATTCCAGTTTTTGCCAATAGATCTTGTTGCACTTTGCGATTTAAATATAAAAAAAGCCAAACACTACGCTAAAAAATTTGGCGCATCTAGATTTTATTCTGACTACAAGAAAATGCTTGAAAAAGAAAAACTTGATGGAGTATTTCTAATTCTTGGTTTTGATGATAATACAGGTAAACCATTGTACCCTGAAGTCGCTTGTGAGATATTAAGTAGAGGAATTCCAGTATGGATGGAAAAACCCCCATCTGCGACTGTTGAAGAATTGCAAAAGATGATTGCAAAAAATTATGGTTTATTGCAAAAGACTCAGATGAGGCCATAAATTACCTACAACTTATATTCAAAAAAAAGAATAAACCTACTACAAAAAATTAATAAACAACCATTAATTTGAGCCAACAAAAAGGATATTTAAAGAGAAAAAACCATAAGATTGGTATGAAACAAAGAATTCTGGCAGATTTACATACACATTTAAACGAGAAAAAAATAAAGCCAACTGACTGGTGGAATGCAGCAAAAGAAAAGAAACTCTCAGTTATTGCAATCACTGAACACTCAAATTACAAACCAAAAGAGGCTTACTTGAAACTAAAAGAAACTAAACCGGAAGGGATAATACTTATAGCAGGAATGGAAGCAAGAACAAGCGCAGGAGATTTACTAATTTTCTGTGAAAATGAAAGACTTTATGACATTTTGGAACTTCAAAAAAAAGAAGTGAATATCAAAAAAGCACTTACTATTGCAAAAGAAAACAATCTAGTTGTAAGTTTCCCTCACCCTTATGGATACAAATCTGATTCCGCCTGCGAAGTTATTGGCGAAGAAAAAACCAAGCAATTAATGAAAGAATTTGGAACAGGAATTGAATATTACAATGGAATGCTTGCAAGCGCAAATGAATTACTATTTGGGAGAAAATTTACTAAAGGAATTTTTGGAGCATTTAATTTTGTACAAAAGAATAAGGCAACAAAAGCTCTTTTCATTGATAAAACAACTAATTACCCAAGAAAAAAACTTGAGAACCTTGCACAAAGCACTCTTGAAAAAGTACGAAGAGGAATGCTTCTTGGAGAAGAAGCAAGTTTTGTTACAGTTGGAAGCGATGCCCACTACCCCACTGCAATAGGAACCGCCATAATTGAACTAAAAAATAAACCAAAAGACGAAAAAGATTTTTTAAGAATGATAAAACACAAAGAAACTCTCTGGAAAGGCCCAAATATTTACTCAAGTACCCCAGTTGATATAATAGGAAAAAAAGAAATGTTTGAAGGTCTGACTTACCTTGCAAAAAAAAGTGTATTCAAAAAAAGAAATTTAGGAAAAAAAATCAACAAAAAATGGATAAGCAAAAGAATAAAAACAATAAAAAGAATAACTAGGAAGCAAAACATTGCAAAAATTGGACAAAAAATAAAGAGAGTAAAGTTAAGAAAAAGAATTTTAAATTTGAAAAACAAATTGGTTTTGAGAAAATGAAATACGCAATAACCGAACACACAAATATTGATAGTATCCCAAGGGACACTACTGAAATACACTTAGTTCGACCAATAAAGTGGGATAACTTAAACACTTTAATAACCAAATGCCCAATCAAAACAATCACAATTTCTACTTCCTGCTTAAAGAGATTGCCAACTAAAACTCAAAAAAGATTAAAGGATAGAGGCATACAAATGTCAGTTGAGAAAAGAAGAGGAAGAGCAATTGATTTACCAATGGATAAAATGCTTCAAATAATTGAACTTAGAAAAGATTACCAAACAGTAAGAGAAATAGAAAAAATTACAGGAGTTCCAAAGTCAACCGTACACTACTTACTAAAATACGCTGACAGAGGAAAAATAAAGAAAGGACAAAACGTTGTTTACCTGAAATAATCAACTAATTTTAGAAAAATTGTAACTAACTTAATTTTAGAATCTTTTCTTTAAAATATCTGTTGCAACTCTCAAAACTTCCTCAGGAGTGCCTTTTCCTTTCCACTGTGCAGCTCCAGAGTGCCCCCCAATCTCTCCGCCCAATTTTTCTTTCAGAGGAATAAGTAAATCATTTACTAAATTAAAATTATTTTTCTCCTTAAACAAAGAATCGGCTCTTGTACTTAAAGTGCATAATTTGCTTTTCTCAATTCCAGAAACTAGCGCAATGTGCGCCCCAAAATTCAATAATTTTGTTGCAACAAAAGATTGGTAAAAGGAAACTGTGCTTGTGATTAGAACAACATCTTTTATTTGAGTTATTTGCGAACGCTGAGCAGCTTTCAATAATGCAATTCTTTCAGAATTATCAAATTCATTTTTTGTAAATGACAAAACTTCAGGATAAGTTTTGTTTGATTTTTTTAGAGAGGTTGCAAAATCACTAAATGCTTTTGGAGAAGAAACAATAAAATGGCCAGTATCTTCTACCATTCCAACACAATTCAAAAAATACATTACTGAATCAAAATCTTTTGATTTTTGAGAATTATTAGAAGTGTCCAAGAAATTGTAAATTAATTGAGTAGTTGAAAACATTGTTTCGTCAATAACACAGTTTCCTGTATAAACAATGCATGTTTTGTTTGAAACGTGATGATCAAAAACAATGACTTCAATTAGTTTCTTGCTCACTAGATTCATAAAAGATTCTTTTAATGCACCCAACTGCTCAAAAGAGTTCAAATCAAAAATCAAAACAATATCAAACTCACCCAAATCAGGATTTGAAATATAATTTATTTTAAAATATTCAGCCAAATGCTTTGCTTGCTCATTAATGTGAGTTGGAACTGCAATTGTTGAACTTAGTTTTTGCTTATTTAAAAATCTTTGAAACATTGCTGCCGAGCAAAAAGAATCCAAATCCGCGTGTTCGTGAGTCAGGAGAAGAACTCGCTTGTTTTTGCACAGTGCAACAACTTTACTCTTTGATAATCCTTTCATTTGTAGTAAATTTGAATTAAGTTATTATTAAGGGTTTTGAATGGGCCTCATTTAAAAATCAGAAATAGTTCAAAGTAACCTGCACAATTAGGGTGCAGATTACTTTTCAAAAAGGATTTAGTTCTTAGCTTTTTTCTTTTCTTCAGCTTCCTTTGCTTCGCCTTCAATCTTGGCTTTGATTGAGTTTAATTTCTTGATTAAAGTTTCTTCTTGTTTTTCAAGAGTTTTAAGTCTCAAATCAGTGCTTTCTTTCTTTTCTTTTAATTCTTTTTCCATTTCTTTTGCATCTTTCAAGAACAAAACGTTTCCAACAACTTTGTAAACAGTTTTTTCTTTAGTCTTGCCCATTTCTTCTAAAGATGCATCAACCATTTCTAACTGAAATGCTACTTGCTGCTTTTGAGCATTTATATTTCCAAGCATTTGTCTGTTTTTTTCAAACTCCATTATAGCAGCTCTCTGTTCTTCTTCATTCATTATTAACACCTTCCCACAAAAATAATGTTTATTAAAAAAATTCTTATACCAAACTAATTAATTACTTCCCTTTGCGTACTTATTTACCCAATTCTTCAATTTTATCAAATAAAATAAGGGGTTTAAGCAAAGAATTAAGAGAAGCTCTAAGGGCTGTTTTGTCCTGTGCACTCACAAGAACATCAAGTTCTGCATTGTTTTGAGTGATTCTCATTTTGCTTCGCAGATATTCATCTTCAAGTTCAGGTTTAATTGACTTAAAGAATCTCAAAGCCTGGTTTTTAGAGTCAAACTCCAGTTTTACTTCAAGAGAAAACATAAAAACAAAAAGCAAAATAATTCAAAAAAAGAATTACTTTGCAAGTATTATAATTAATCAGTCTTTATTACTTTAGATATTGGTTCTCGAGTTTTGTATAATATTCTGTGACCGCATGAAGGACATCTAACTAATCCTTCAGAAACCATAGTTACTTCGGTAGAACATTTTGCACATTTATAAGCCATTTTCAATTCCCCCTAAAATATACTTATTGTTTCTCACTATCATCTTTAGTCAAAGCTTCTTCAACTTCTCTTTCAATATCAGAGAAAGAAGATTCACTTTCTTTTAATAAAATCTTTGCATCAGCAAGGAATGATTTTTGTGAAACCATTTTAACAATAGTTTTTCCAACTAAAGTTCGTGTTTCATAAGCTCCGCCAGTGAATTTGTTATTGCATTTTCTGCAGTTAAACAATCCAGCAGCTTCTCTTCTAACAGTATCAAAACCACAAAATGGACAATTAGTTAAATTACTTTGCTTCTTTTCAGTAGCAATAACTCTCTTTCTAATACCTACACCGTATCTAGAACTAAATCTTCCAGTTTTACACACTTTTTTTGTTGATCCCATTTTGCTCACCAATACAAGATTCCCTTTAAGAAAGGTTTATAAACTTTCTAAAAAGCAGTTGAAAACAAAGAATTCGGCTTTTTAGCCGAACTCTAAATATTCAAATTTAGTTACTTTTAACCATTTTCAACAATTTCTTTCTTCTTTCGTCTGCTACTTTGAAACCCATTTCAATCATTTTGTTGATTTCTTCAACAGTGAATGAACCTGGTCCTTTTTGCATAGCTGACATGAAACCATCTTCAGTTGTTGCAACTGAAAATCTTGCTTCACTTGCCTTGTCTTCAAGGTAAGTCGGGTCAACTAATATTTGTCCGCCAACTTTCACAAAAGTTGTAAGCAAAGGAAGTCTCTTTAATTCAAGCTTTCCTGCATATTCGTGTTTAACGATTTTGTTTTTGTCATCAAGTTTTGGCATTTTTGTAGTTAAAAATGCTGCAAGACCTGCGATTGAACCTGCATCAAATAGATTTCCGTCTGCGTTTAATGCGTAGAAGTCCATGAAAGCAATCCAGCAAGATTCCCCTTCTTTTATGCAAAGTTTAGTGAAATCAATTGCTTTAGATTCTCTAATACCTCTATCAACTACTCTTGCTATTTCAATTTCATCAAAAGATGGTGGACCAGCTTCGTATTCAGAGTGAGCCAGAGCTAAAAGTTCTGCTCCACAAGAAATTGCTCCTTCGTCTGGATTATCAGGGTAGGGTTTATCCACACCAACTTTAACACCAGCAATTACCTGAGTTTCTCCCATAGTAATTTTTGCACTTGCTTCAGCATTTTTGCACATGTCAAGTTCAAGAGTAAAATCTCTTGGCTGATCAAATGCTCTTCCGTCAACTCTCTTTCCTGCTTTAACTTGCTCAACTATCTTTGATACATCATATTCTAAAACGGTAGTTCTCATTTTCTCACCTTCTTTGCTTTTACTTCTTTAGTTTCTTTTTTAGCAGTACCTTCAACTTTAGCTTCCTTTTTAGCACTAACAGTTGGTGCAATTGCTTTCTCAGAAACTTCGCTCAACTGATATTTTTCGCTCAGCGCTTTCTTTTGGATTTCGTAAATCTTTTTACATGCATCCATTCCAAGAACAGAAATTTTTTCCCATTCTGCTTTTGTCAATAGTCCATCCATTTGCAATAAAACTATTTCTCCAGAATTTGGCAATATTCCAAACGGAATATCAACTGCATCAGGAGCATCTTCTTCGTCTTTATTCAAGTCAACGATTAATTCTCCAAATGCTTTTCCTACTCCAGTAGCTGCTACCATGTCTCTCATTGGAATTCCAGCATCAGCCATTGCGCAAGAAGCTGCAGTTAAGCAAGCAACTCTTGAACCAGCGTTTGAATCCACTACTTCAACTAGCACTGCTATTTCAGTGTTAGGGAATTGTTCAGTGAAAACTGCTTTGTCTAAAGCTTCTCCTAAAACTTTTGATATTTCCATATCTCTTCTGTTTGGTCTAGGTTGTTTTCTTTCAGGAACTGAGAATGTTGTCATTCTGTAAGTTACCTTAATATTTGCCTTCAAGGGATTTTGTGTGTGCTTAGGCAAAGCTTCTCTTGGCCCGTAAACAGCAGCATAAACTTTATTTTGTCCCCATTCCAAATAAGCTGAACCATCAGCGTTAGGAAGAACACCAACTTTAATAGTCAATGGTCTTAAATCTTCCATTTTTCTTCCATCTACTCTCTTCTTGTCTTTCTTGTAGTCTGGCATATTTTCTCGTACTCTACCACTCATATCATTCACCTTCAATAAGCTCCATTTAATTTAGTAATTCAGATTCTTCTTCTGAATTATTCTGCATAACTTCTGATTCTTCAACAGAAGCTTGTTTCTGATTTATAACTGCATCCTTTTTTGGTGCACTAACTGGAATTCCTTCAGCTTTGAAAAATTCTTCAACAGTATTAGTCAAGTTGCTTTTGTAGGAATTAGCGTTAATGAAAAGAACAACTTTCTTTAATAGTTCAAGGTTTCCATTTCTTGCCCAAACTCTTCCATTCTTTCCAATAATTATATCGCATCCAGTTCCTTGCTTCAATAATTCAAGCATAGAACCGCTCTTTCCAATTAATCTTGGTGTTCGCACAGCAGTAACTTCAATTACTTCTCCGCCAAACATTCTTCTTGGAAAACCTAAATCTGCTTCCCTTAGTTCGTTAACGTACTCAACTTTTGCTGAGATTAAGTCACCAACTTTTAGATCTTCCCTCATTGCACTTTTTGGAATAAAAGATTCAACAAAAGAATTAATGTTAATATTGTAACCAGCAAAAATTGCTCTAGTTACTACTCCAATAACAACATCATCCTGCTGAGGGAAATATTTTCCTTCAAGAGGAACTACACTTGCTCTTTCTTCTGAATCTTCACTTATACCCAAAACTTTTGAGTATATTTTGCCGTTAGCAACATAAACGTTGCTCCCAAGGCGTTTTCTTTCTTGAGAGATTAATTCTCCCGGAATTACTATTCTCTTCATTTATTCACCTTCTAAAAATTACTAATCAAAATTCTTACTTCTTCTAATTAATCCGAAGTCCCAATTATTTTTACTAAAATTTCTCCGTGCGTTGCTGAATTCAATTCGTTCAATAAATCCTGCTTTGCTCCAGCAGGCAAGGAAAACTCTGCAGCCAAAGAACCATCATTAAGCCACTCTTCTTTTTTCATTTCGTATTTGTGGATAATGCTTGATGCTTTAGGAGCAAATTGCGCAGGAATTTTAACTGCAAAATCTATTTTCGCTAGAGAAATTGGAATAATGTGTCTTATAGCCTTAATTATTTCATTAACCTGTTCATCAGTATTCTTGAAAGGATCAATGTGGATTTTTGCCTGCTCCATGCAATTCTCAATACGAATAGGAGGATGAGGAGTTTTTGTCTGGGGATTAATTGCATTTCTTGAAATAAAATTAATAATTTCTAAACGTTTCTTTTCAAGAATTGCTCTTCTCTGTTCAGTTGTTAATTGAACTTCCCCATCTTGAATAATTTTTTTTACAACTTCACTCAAGTCATTAGTCTGAAAAACTTTTTTTATGTTCTCAGCACTCTGCTCGTCCCCAGCTTTTGGATCTTTGAACACTCTTTCAATTGCCATTAATGAATCCAAAGGAACATCTTTGCCGTGCTTAACGTCCATGGCTAAATCAGCATCAACTAATATCTCAAATTTGTGACCGAATCTTTCCAAACGCGCAACTACTGCGTCTTCTACTCTTACCATGCTAACTCATTTCCTTCTAAATACTAAAATTGCTTCACCCTTTTTCTTTTTCCCTTGGGAAAGCAGTTAAGTTACTAAATGTAAATTGGCATTCTTACTTGAATGCTTGCTTTAATTCTTTCTCAGTCAATCTTCTAAATCCAGTTTTATTAATCAAAGCAAATTCTAATCTGCCCATAGATAATTTTTCTTTTTCTGGCAAACTTTTTTCTATTGCTTTGTACGCTGTGTTAAGAGCATCAGTTAAAGATAAACCTTCTTTGAAATCTTTCTCCAAAACTTCCATTGCTTTGTCCCTATTTCTTCCGACAGCAACAGCCTTGTATTCTGCCAAAGCTCCACTAGGTTCAGTTTCAAAAATCTTTGCACCCTTCTCATCTACTCCGCCAATAATAAAAGCTACTCCAAAAGGTCGTAGCCCCCCATACTGAGTAAATGCCTGCTTTGTTTCAGCAATTTCTTTAGCCATTACTTCAATTTGAATATCTTCAGAATAAACCATTTTGTTGTCCTGTGCTTGTTTTCTTGCAATACCAACTAATCTTCTTGCATCTCCAACTAAACCAGCAGAAACAACTGCAATATTATTATCAATTTTAAATATTTTTTCAATAGATTCAGGAATAACTAATTTGCTTTGAACATTCTTGTCCGCTACTAAAACTACTCCTTCATTGTAAATGATTCCAATACCAGTACTGCCCTGTTCTACAATTTTACTAGCATATTCAACTTGGTAAAGTCTACCATCAGGAGAAAACATTGTAGCTGCTTTATCATAAGCAGGAACCTTCGAATTTTGAACTGGATACATCAAACACACCTCAACAAATTATTAAAAATAATTAAACTCTATCTAACCTCAAGCTACCTTTTCCTTTTAAAGAAATCGTTAAAAAATGCTCTAAAAAGAACACACTAACCTGTTTCAATATACTATACATTTAGGATAGAAACCCTTTAAAATGATTAATTTAGAGGAAAAAACTGCTAACTTACAATATTCTTGTACCACTTTTCATACTGCTTGTGCGTACCCGCAAATATAATTGTCCTTAGAATAGATGATTCAAGATAACAAATTCTATATTGCCCAGTTTCAAGAACAAAGAAAGGAAGCCCGTGTTTTAGATGCCTTGTACTTGGAAGATCTTTTAGTTTTTGAATTCTTTTCCAAATCCTTTCTTGATGAGCACTATCAAGTTTAAGGAAGTGTTCATCCCAATTATCTGCATAATCAAGCTCAAACATTTTTTTGGCTCCTTTTACTTGAAGCCATATTTTTTCTTTACCTCTTCTTCAGTGAAAGTCCTTCTTTTACCTTCTTTTATTTCCTTGCTTATTTTTAGCATTTTTTTCACAACAAGCTCATCCTCTATTTCCTGAGCACTTTTGAAGAGATTATACTCCTTACTCAAACCCATTATTCCTGCACGAATTGCTTCGCTTCGAGTTTTGAAAATCCCTGTTCTTGTTAATTTATCAAGAATGAGGTCCTGAGCAGGTTGCATTCGAATCAATATGTCCCCCATTATACCACCATATCAAATACATATCATAATGATATATAAAGATTATGATTAATTAAAGAGCTAAATTTCTAATTAAAAAGATTTCTAGACTAATTTGCCGGAGCAAAAAAATTGAAATTAAATTTTGGCAAATTCTTTTAGAGTTCTGATAGTTCCTGAAGTAAGTAAGGGATTAAGAATAATTTTCTTGTTTCTTATTTTATCAACAAATGCAGTTCCGCCAATAAGGTCAGTTTCTTTTCCACGGTTGCACTTAATTATTACTTTATTTTCCTTGAACAAAACAACTTTTGGATTTATTTCTGCGAGGCCTTTTGAGCCAAAGAAAGAAAGTAACTCTATCCAAAAGCCAAAGTAAAAATCTTTTTCACTCACTTCAGCGTTTAATATTTCAAACAAAACGTAACGCTTTCTTTCTCTCTTTGAAAGCGGAACAGTGGATTTCTTTACTTTAACAATATTCATAAACACCACAAAATCATTTTCAATTCACACACAAAATTATTTTACTTTAATTCCTGTTCAATTGAACTATTTGCTAAATCTTTTGGGTATCCAAGCATTTGTGCCAAATCAATTCTAACCACTTTTGGCCTAACATGCAATGGATCTTTACAGCCAGAAGCCACAATAAATTTAGTTTTTTTGATTTTACAGTACTTTGCAACTTCCAAATAATTTTTCCAATACAAATGCCTCTCAAAGGAATTTAGTTTCATAAATTCTTCAAACATTAAAACAACAGTAGTATTATTGTCAACAAGTTTTTTTGCTAAAGACAAGTCAAAGAACTGTTTTGAATTAGAAGGAGATAATAAAAAATCTGCTTTGATTTTTACAGCGAGTTCATTAGCTTTAATTGAACCGCCAACTACTGCACGCAATTTTCCTTTTAATTTTTGAATATCATTGTCGGTTGTAGATTCAGTAATTAAATAACAAGGAAAAAGAGTGTTTAGTTTAGCTACTTTTTCGTCTTTCTCATTTTTTACAAGGACAATAGTAGGCTCCTTGAAGTATACAGACATTTGCAGCAGCTCTTTGAGCGGCTGAGTATAAACTAAATCCATAAAGATAAAAAATTACTGCACTTTGTGCAGCAATTAATTTCAAATTATTATATTCAACCGAAGTGTCTATCAAGAGCTTTCTTTGCCCTGATTTTTCTCTGGTTCTTCTTGTTGAATTCCTTGTTCACTCCACCAGCGAAAGTCTTTCCTCTTTCTGCTCTTCCTTGGTGTCCGTGTGCCAAGAACTTCAAGTTCTTATCATTAATTATAGTTGAAGCAGTTCTGTCAGCCATTACAACTTCGAAGTAATGCCACTTACCATCTTCAGCAATCTTGTAGGAACCAATAGCTTCAGCGTTTTCAAAGTGCTTTGAAGCTTTCTGTTCAGCCATTGCTTGAGTATTAATTTTTCTTGATAATTTAGCTTGTCCTTGTCTCTTTGGTCTTCTTTTATTCCTTGGTCTGTGGTGAGTTCCAGTTCCTTTTCTCACTCTTGCTCTAACAACAAAAATACCCTGTTTAGCTTTGTAACCAACAGTTCTTGCAGCAACTAAATTAGTTGGGTGTTCAACCTTAACAACTGCTTTTTCTTCGTTTCTGAATTCAATTCCTCTTTTTCGCATTAAACCTGCGTAATCGTAATTTGAATCTTTTGTTCCTTTCCATTCGTTTTGAAAAGCTGCTTTGATATATTTAGATGCACCCATTATTTATTCACCAAGTCAATAAGTGAAATTTCCGAAAAAGCATTTATAAAGCTAACTACAAGGCCCTTTTTTTGACTAAACTAGCAAAAACAATTTTTCAACCCCACCTCTTGCTTTTTGGCTCTTTCACTAAAACTTAAAGCTTTACGCTAAGGTATTCTTTATGCAAAAAATGGGAAAAAAGGATCCTTTAATGTGCGAACAGTGCGGGGCAAAAACCGCAATCACTTTGCCATACGGACCGCATTACTTCTGCGAGAGACACTTTACAAAATTCTTTGAAGACAGGTTCAGAAAAACAATTAGAAAGTACAAGCTCTTTAAGCCAAAAGAACGAATACTAATCGCACTTAGCGGAGGAAAAGATTCCTGCGTTTTACTTCACTTGCTTTCAAAGTACTATTCAAAAAGCAATTACCTTGAAGCACTAATAATTGATGAAGGCGTAAAAGGATACAGAGAAAATGCAATTGAAATTGCAAAAAAGAATTGCGAAGAACGAAAAATAAAATACACAATTGTCAAGTTCAAAAAAGAATTTGGAATAACTAACGACAAATTAATGCCATTAATTTTGTCAAACCCAAAAATGGGCGGAACCTGCGCATTTTGCGGAACACTAAGAAGAAATATCATGAACAAATATTCCAAAAAACTAAAGATGGATAAACTTGTTACCGGACACAACTTGGATGACGAAGTACAGAGTTTTGTAATGAATGTTTTCAACAATGATTTTGAAAGATTGAAGAGAATGAATGCAACAAGTGGAATAATTGATTATGAAGGATTTGTAAAAAGAATAAAACCACTATACGAAACTCCTGAAAAAGAAATTATTGCATACGCTGCGATGAATAATATTAAACATTACTCCCAAGAATGCTGTCCCTACTCATGGACTGCAAAAAGAAATGAATACAGAGAAATGATTAATAATTTTGAAAACCGGTTTCCTGGAACAGAATATTCTATTTTAAGATTCTTCGAAAATCTAAAACCATTATTAAAACCAAAAAAAGAAATGAAGCAAAAAATGTCAAACGCACTTCACGAATGCAAAAAATGCAAAGAACCAACTGAAAAAGAATTATGCAAGGCATGCGAAATGATTCAAAAAATTAAGGAAGAAGAGAAAATTATGAAAAATAACAAAGGACAAAAAGATTTGTCTCATTTAGACAAATATAATAAAAAATTAACTTGCTCTTCTACAAAAGGAAACTAAATTTTCACATTAGAAAGTATAAAAAACAGTTAAACTTCTTAATAGAATGTCCTCTAAAGAAGAAAAAATAAAAGATATAATTTTAAAAGGCCAAATAAATTCAAAAAAAGATTTCTACCTTCTTTATAATAAAGGACTATTTGGAAACAGGCCGCTGTGCTGGGACACTTATGAAGAACTCTTAAAAAGTTCTTGGAGAAATCCAGTCTGCATACGTTCAACAAAAGGAACTGCAAGAAGCAACACACGATTCGATGTCCCTTTCTTGGAGCTTGAAAAAGAACTGGAAGATTTGAGAAACAAGGGGGTAAAGAATAATGAAATGAGTTTTAACCAAAGCATGCCTAATGACAAAATACTAATTCAGGCAGAAATCAAAAGAACATCTAAAGGATTATATTTGCTTTACAGCACAGTAAAAAAACCAATGAACTTAGCATTCAAAGAAGAAATAAAACATGCATTCGGACTTGAAGCACTTTTAATTTTAGAAACATATCTTTACCCGCAGAGCTATTCGGATATAATGAACCTCTTTGAAATGTTTCCTGAATCAGTAATAGAATTTGGCACATACTCGGTATATGTAGGGGATTTGCCAGGGCGAAACACAATAATTTGGGAAGTAAGAAACTACTAAAAAAATAATCAACTATTTTTGAAAAAAAGAATTTTAATCAGTTTTTGTTTAATATGTTATCCATTATTTGGGTAAATTGTTTTTCAAATTTAGTTAATTCTTCCATTTTTGCATCAATTGCAAGAGTCTTTTCTTCAAGAGTGTTTTGAGCAAATTCATTCTTTTTATTTAATTCCTCAATAGCAGAATTTATTTGAGACAAATTTGTCTGCATATTGTTGATAAACTCCTGCTTGAATTTTTCAATAGTCTGAATCTTTTGATCAAGCATTTCAGGAGAAATCTTTTTGCTTGCAGATTGAAGTCTGTTTAATTCAACTTCCATTTTTTCAATCAATTCATCAGCTCTGCTAATTGTCAATTGTTCAATCTTTTGCTCAGCAGTAGCAAGCATCCCTTCTGCAATATTTTTCTCAAGCTCCAAAGTCTTATTTACCCTCTCGTCCATCTGTGCAAGCTGTAAAGATGCAGAATCAATAAAAGCCTGCGCCTGAGATTTTGTTTTAATCATTTCAGAATTAACTTCAACAATTAATTGTGCTTTAGTTTTCTTAGCTTCACTTAATGCAAGATTAATTCCAGCAGTAGCATTATCCTGCTGCTTTTTTGCCTCATTAAAAGCATTCAATGTATCAATCAACTGTTTATTGTACTGCTTAAGTTCCGCAATTTTTGCATCAATAATAAAAGTAATCTCCTTTTGTTTTGCATCAAGTGCTTCCTTGTTGCTTGAAATCAACAAATCTTTCTGCGAATCATTTAACACTTTGAACTGATACAGTTCCTTTCTTACAGCTTCATCAACTTTCTGGCTGATTTCCAAATCTATATCATCCTTAAGCTGCTTCATTTCACCAAGCTTTGCATTAACTGCTACAACAATTCCTTTCTTCCAAAGCTCTTCAAAATCAGGCGAAGAATCAAGTGAAACAGAAGGAACATGTTTTTTTGAAGAAGAAAAATCTTTAGAAATTGGATTTAAATTATTTAAAGGAGAAGCCTGTGGTTTATTTTGCACATTAGGATTTGCTGCAGAAGGCATTGCTTTTGAATACATATTATAATTTCCACTAATAACTTTTTCTTGAGGAATTTCTTTTTTTGCACTTGCAAGAGTCTGCTTCACTTTATTTTCAAATTCATCCTCACTCTCTTCATCATTAAGATTAGGGGTTCTAACTGATTTAGGATTATTCAAAGCTTCTGATTCGGCTTCATTCAACGACTCTTCAATTTCCCCTGTTGTATCTTCTTTAAGTTCCTCACCAACTTCTTGTGGATTAGATTGCCTTGCAACATCTCGAATTATTCTTCCAGCAACATCTTCATTTTGAATGGAGTCAGATTTACTATTTTGATTTATATTATTTTTTTGTTTATCAAAAGGAATTTGGGAAATAACTTCATCATTCATACTCAATTTTGTCACAGTTTCATCAAAAACTTGTTTTGAAGATTTTTGATTCAGATTCTTATTTTGAACAATGGGGGAAACAACTTGAACTGAAGGAGTTTCAGGGGAAGAAGAAACATTTTTTTGAGGAGTTGCCCCAACTGTAAAAGTCCCCTGGACTTCATTTGAAACTGGCTTTATTCCTTTTGCTTCAATAATTAAACCAGTTGCTTCAGCTTTACTGATTCCAACATCAAAAAGATTTTCTGCAATTTCATTATCGGAAACATTAAGCGCAAGCAGCTTTTGGATTGATTCAATTACTGACTGGCGTTTGTCCATAAAAATCACAAATTATTGTATAACTCAACAGGTATTTTGTTTTTTCTTGAATAAAAAGGTTTTTGTTAAAAGAAAATGACAAATTAATTTTGTTAAAAGTGAAGAAGGCCATTAAAAGCCTTGCTTCAAATTAACTCAAAATCAAATATATTCAAGGAGAAACTAATATTACGCTGTCCCCTCTGACTAGAACTCTACCGTATTTAGTCTTAATTTCACCATCAACCAACTGTGAGGCGTTCTCCAAGTGAAGATTCATATGAATATCAAAAGCCTTCAATACCCCTCTCACCTGATTGTTTCCCTTCAAAACAACCAAAACTTCTTTATTTACCGCATCGTTCAAAAGATCAAACGGTCTATTGCTCATAAAAACACCTCATTTCTTTTTGAAGAATGAAAATAATTTCTCCAAAAAACCAACTTTTTTCACTTGCACATTCTCAGGTGCTTTAATTCCAGTAAGTCTGGATGCAACTTTTGTAATTTCTTCAGAAGCAGGTGAAGAAGGTTTTCTCACAATAACAGGAGAAACTTTTTCCTGCATAAAACTTTTTCTAACTTCAGGATCATAAGGAACGTTACCGTAAACAGGAAGTTCAAGCATATTTGAAATATCATTTTTAGTGATTTCTCCCTTTTCACTCATTACAAAATTAATCACTACTCCAATAACTTTTGAGTTCAATCTTTGAGCAACAATTTTTGTCTTCAATGCATCTGCAATTGCAGGAGAAGTAGGCATTGTAACAAGCAAAGTTTCTTGGGATGCACTCAGTGCAGAAAGAACATTTTTTTCTATTCCTGCTGCAACATCAAGCAAAATGTAATCATACTGTTCAGTTAATTCAGAAACAATTGTCGTAAGTCGCTCACTATCAACTCTCTTATAATTATCAAGACTTAAACCTGAAGGAATAAATCTAACTCCCTCCGGACCATCATAAATAGCATCCTGTACTTGTGCTTCACCCAATAATACATCATGAAGTGTAATTGGAGACGACTGCATTCCTAAAATCAAAGATAAGTTTGCCATTGCAACATCAGCATCAATTAACAAAACTTTCTGGCCAAGTTTTGAGAGAGCAATTCCTAAATTAGCAGTAATAGTTGTTTTTCCTGTGCCCCCTTTTCCTGAAGCAATTGCAATTACTCTACCCATAAAAAAACCTTCAAAATAACAAAATAATAAACTTTAAACAAAATAAAAAGCTACTCATTCAAGGCAAAAAATAAAAAACCTCTAAAAAAACACCTTTTTCTTATAAAAAACCAAAAAAAATAATTTAAGCCATTTGAGGAATTCTCTTCTTTTCCCCTTGCTTGTTTATTTGAAGCAAAGACTCAAGTTCAATTGAAAGAGCACGTAATTCCAAGTTAGACAATTCCGAACCTGCTTTAACAATAAAAACTTTTTTATTCAAAGGGAAAAGCATAAACCACCCATCATTTCTTTTAATCAAAACAGATTCTGAATCAGGCAATTCGCTTTTAATATAAGACAACATTGCAGTACCCATTATTCCTTCAGTGTGACCATTTCCTTCACTTGAAACAACAATGCTCCCGTCAAGATTAGTCACTAAAAAAGAATCAACCAAATGCTTTCTTTTTAGAATCATTAAATTCTCTTCAAAATTCTGAGAATAAACATATTTGTGCTTTGAAAGAAAATCCTTTAAAAACTCAATTTGAACTATAGGCCGAGCAGTATCGTCATCTAAAACGCCACGCGCAAAATTCTTAAGCAATTTAAATACCATTTTTACTCCGACTCCAGGCAATTTTTATAAATTTAAATTATTTTAACTCGCTTAATCCGTACGCCTCAAGCGCACTCTTTTCACTAATCGGCTTCTCAAACTTCACCGAAAACACACTTGGAAGAATCTTTGGAAGCTCTTTTAAATCTATTTTATTAACCAAAAGTTTCTCGTCAAAAGCAGTCACTAAATCAACTTGAGACCGAGTTAAACTAACAATGTGAAAAAATCCTCTTCCCTTTGTCTGATTAAAAAAAAATTCTAAAGCTTCATTTCCTTTCAAAGTTCGTTCAGCCGCCAAACACTCCACAATGCATGCAGTTATCTCTCCGCCCTTAAAAAAAATTGCTCCTTCTTCAACAAAATGCCCTTTCACTGAAAGAACCAAATAACCATTGAATGACTTAGACAAGAAGTCCTGAGCTTTAAGCAAAAAATCAAAAGGAACAGTTCCCTTGCTATTAACTTCACCAACAGGAAAATTCAAAACCATCAACCCTATGACTAAATAAGAAAATAACTAGTACTTAAAAATTACCTTGAATGTTTTTTGGACAAAAATTAGAAGAAACAAACAATTTACTTTTTTTCATCAGATTTAGTTTCTTTTTTCTCTTCACTTTTTACTTGAGGAGAACTTGCTTTTTGGGGAGCGGGAACTTTTGCAGCAGAAACTTCTTTTTTCTCTTCATGCTTATGCTCAATTTTATCAACTTTTGGTTCGGGTTTTTTCCCTTTCAAAAAAACTACTTTATCAGCAGTATTCTTCAGTGCAGCAGCAGTCATTTCTTCAGCAACAAGTGCAACAGTTTCTTTCCCGTGCGCCTTAGCTTTAATTAAAGCAGGAAGAAAATCACTATCCCTTGTAGCAAAAATAATTGTATCAATATTGGGGTTAAATGCAACTTCGGTTGCATCACAAGCCATTACTACATCAACATCAGTAGTAGAAATAATAGGAGAAAACCCTTGGTTTACTGTTGCTTCAACTAATTTATCTGAAGCAAATTGATTAAGATAAACTCTAGCAATTTTAATTGATCCAAATTTAACTGACTCTTTTTTTATTAAATCAATATCAATCCCAAACTCTTTTCTGAGCAAATTTGGCCCGTCAACAAAAACAGCAACTCGTTTAGTTCTTGATTTAAACAATGAATCTAGCCATTTTGGAAAAACCATACTACTACCCTAAACGTTATCTAGCTAATTCTCATTAAAAACTGAATAAAAAACCTTGTATAATGTATTGTAGTATGCAAGCCTTAAAAAGCCTAAAAAACGAGATGCTGACGTTAAAAGACCCTAAAAAAAGAGAAGTCCTTGAGAGATTCTTTAAAACTAAAAAAGGCGAATATGCAGAAGGAGATTTATTTTATGGAATAACTGTTCCAAAAACAAGAGTTGCTGCAAAAAAATATTTTGCAAAAATGAGTTTGAAAGAAGTAGAAGACCTATTGCATTCAAAAATACATGAAGAACGTCTATGCGCTTTACTTATTTTAATTCAAAAATTAAAGGAAAAGAATTGTACTAATGAAACTAAAAAAGAAATTTATGACTTGTATTTGAAAAATACTAAATTCATCAACAATTGGGACTTGGTTGATCTAAGTGCACAGCATATAGTAGGGAAATATTTATTCGAAAACAAAAATGAACTGCAAATATTAGAAAAAATGGCTAAATCAAATCTTCTTTGGGATAGAAGAATTGCAGTGCTTTCCACATTTTACTTTATTTACCAAAAAGAATTTGATTACACTTTAAAATTAGCAGAAATTCTTTTGCATGATGAACATGATTTAATGCAAAAAGCTGTAGGATGGATGCTACGCGAAATTGGAAAAAGAGATTTACAAACTGAAGAAGATTTTTTAAAAGAAAATTACAAATTAATGCCAAGAACGATGCTAAGGTACGCAATTGAAAAATTTCCTGAAAGTAAAAGAAAAAAATATTTAAATGGAAAGATTTAAACAAATAAAAGTGCATTATAAAGATTAGAATGGGATGAAAAATTGGCTGAAGAGAAAAAGAGAGTAGGAACTGGATTTGGAGTAATGCTACTTAAAGAAGGAAAACTGCTTTTAGGAAAAAGACATGATGATGCACAAAAAGCAGATTCAGAACTTCATGGAGAAGGAACTTGGACAATGCCTGGAGGGAAGTTTGAATATGGCGAAACTTTTGATGAAGGTGCTAAAAGAGAACTAAAAGAAGAAACTGGAATTATTTTAAAAAAATCAAGAGTAATTTGCGTGAATTGCGACAAAAATGAATTTGCACACTTTGTAACAGTAGGATTTTTAGCTATTGAGTTTGAGGGCGAAGCAAATGTAATGGAGCCTGATGAAATAACTGAATGGAAATGGTTTAATTTTAACGAATTGCCAAAAAACATTTACTTCCCAAGCGTAAAAGTGCTTGAATGCTACAAAGAAAAGAAGTTCACCGTAAAATAGAAGCCCCCAAAATAGCACTTTTTTTGGCAAACCAGCTTGGTTTTTAAACCAATTCAACACAATTTTCTTTAATTGTTGCTTCTTTAAGGCAATACAAAAAATAAAAGGTGTGTAAAATGGTTGACGAAAAGAAATTTGAACAAGCTGGACAGTTAAAGCCAGGTCATTTAGTATTAATTGATGATGAAGTGTGTCAGGTAAAAACAACTGAAAAATCAAAACCAGGAAAACACGGAGCAGCAAAAGTAAGAATAGTTGCATTTAATATATTTACACAGCAAAAGAGAGGACTATTGAAAGCGACTGATGGCGAAGTTGAAGTTCCACTTGTACCAAAAGGAGACGGACAAGTTGTTGCAATAATGGGTGAAGTTGTTCAAATAATGGACGCTACAACTTATGAAATATTTGATTCACCAAAACCAGGTGAAGATGTTCCTAACCTGAAGTCAGGGGACCAAATAGAATACCAGAAATATGGAAACAGCATTAAAATTGTAAGAAAAAGGTAAGAGCACTAAACTGCTTTTCCCTTTTTTTCTATTTTTATCTTTTTATTTATTTTATCAGTCAAAAGGCATTTTGCTCAAATTAATTAACCTTTACAACCACTAATTCAGTTATGCAAAACAAAAAAGCACTCCTTTTAATTTCAGGAGGAATTGATTCTCCGGTCGCAGGAAAATTAGCGCAAGAAAAAGGCTACACATTAAGCGCAATTCACTTTTCCCAAGAACCCTTTACAGATGCTACCCCAAAACTAAAATCAATTGCTTTATGCAAACTCTTAGGACTAAAAGAAATGATTGTGGTGAATTCAGGAGAAGAGTTCAAGGAAATTGCTGACAATAGTTACAGAGAATATTATTTTATTTTAATCAAAAGATTCATGATGAGGGTTGCAGAAAACTATGCAACAGAGAATGGATTTGATTATCTAATTACTGGAGAAAGTTTGGGCCAAGTTTCTTCACAAACCTTAAGCAACTTAAATACAATAAACCAAAGTACCACTATAGAAATTCTTCGCCCAGTTTTATTTATGGGAAAACAGGAAATAATTGATTTGAGCAAAAAATACAATTATTTTGAAACATCTAAAGGCCCTGAAATGTGCGATGCACTTGCAAGCGGAAAACCAAGAACACAAAGCACAATAGAACAAATAAAAACAGAAGAAGAAAAATGCAAAATGGAAGAACTAATAAAAATCGCAACTAAAAAAATCTCAATTGAGAACACAAATCAAAAAATAGAATTACCAAAAACAATAAATGTTTGCAAATAAATTTTAATAAAGGTTGAAAATAAAATGGAAATAGCAGAATACACAGGAAAGCCTTGCCGAACAAAAATGGCTTATGAATTCCTTCCAAAAAAACAGCTCAACTTAAATCTTGAAAAAGCATGTGAGGAACTAAAAACAGTGGCAACTATTGAAGTTAAAACTAAAGTGCTATTGATGCTTAAATTTGATTACGCAACAATCTCACTCTTCCCTTCAGGAAAACTCTTGGTCAGAGGAGAAAGGGATGAAGAGAAAGCCAAAGAAATTGCAAGAAAAATATTGGCGTCTTTGAGTGGAAAGCGTTAAATAGTATAATTGACCTAATTCTAAACACTTTGGGGCTGATTAAATTTAATCACCCGACACAAAAAAGCTTCAAAGAAAAATGGAGGAGAAAAAATGGTAGATTTTGTAGAAGCAATGAAAAAACCATTCTCTGACTTAAAAACTCTTGGAATAGGAGCTATAATAGGCGCAATTCCTTTAGTTGGTTTACTGATTACAGGATACGGTGCAAAAACAGCCGAAGATGTAATGGGTAAAAAAAATAAGTTAAGAGCATGGAAAGTAGCTGATCTTGGAGAATATATCATAAAATTAATAATGATGATAATTATCCAAATCGCATATATGATAATACCAGGAATAATAATTGTAATAGGAGTTGGAAGTGCAATACTAACAGCATTACCAACAATAATGGCTAGCTCAGGCGACTTAAACGCAATAGCTGGTTCAATCTTGCCAAGCTTAGCGGTTGGCGGACCAATAATTATAGTAGGATTTATCCTTCTATTAGTAGCAGCATTCTTGTTACCAATGGCAACAATGAAATGGCTAAAGAAAGGAAAAATAGGAGCAGCTTTCGGACTTGGAAGCATAATAAAGAACGCACTAACTTTAGATTACATAGTAGCATTAATTGTAATCTTTGTTTATGCAATAATTCTAGTACTAGTTGCTGGAGTAATAAGCGGAATACTTGGATTAATCCCAGTATTAGGCACTATTCTAGGATTGGTAGTAATGGGCGGAGTAGCATTCGCACTAACAACTACTGAATATACTATACTAGCACAAGTAGTGAAAGACTAAATCTAACCTTTGAGAATTGAAAAGGGTATTAAACTCTTTTCAATTTTTTTATTTTTTAAATTATTTTTACTTAATTTAAAACCAAACCAAAAAACATTAAAAGAACTTAATACTTAATTAAGTTATAAAAAAGTGAAAAAAATGGCTGCTGATTTTGATAAAAATTGTTTATTCTGCAAATTCATAAAAAAAGAAATTCCAACAGAAATCGTTTTTGAAAATGATAAAGTAATGGCGTTTTTAGATATCAATCCTGCAGGAGAACTAATCGGACACACTTTACTAATCCCAAAAAAACATTTTAGCAACTTGGATGATACTGAAGATGAATACTTAATTGAAATGGCTAAAGTTGCAAAAAAATTATCAAAGGCAATTCAAAAAGTAAGCGGAGCTGATGGATTAAACCTAATTCAAAACAACGGCAAAGCAGCAGGGCAATGCATAATGCACGCACATTTGCACTTAATTCCAAGAAAACATGGGGACAAGATCAGAATTGACGAAAACAGAAGAAAAACTAGACCCTTAGAATTAGTGGAAACCGCCAAAGCCATTAAAGAAAACCTCTAAAGTTGGTTTGGATTCCTTTTCTCGTAAAGGTGAACAGGGTTTGGATTCTAAACCCTTAAAGTATTAATCAAACATGAACACTATATTATGCAAAGGAAAAAAAGCGTACTGAAAATAAAATTTTGGTACATCCCAACACTTTTTTTCTTGGAAATAAAATAGCTCCATTTGGGGCAAGACTTCATCTTAGTAGGATAATCACCCCAAAAGAAAAAGTTTTGCTCCAAAAAATCAATACGTCGGCAAAAAGGATGAGAAAGCCTTAAAGAAGACTTGCTAAAAGAAAATTTATAGAAGTTGGGAAAAATGGATTTAAATTTAGAAGAAATAGAAAAGTCAGACGGCTCTCCTTTTATTGAAAGATTTGAAGAATTCTTCAATATTGAATACAAAAAACAAATTGAAAGAATTGTTGAATCCTATCCTGAAACAAGAAGCGTTATTGTTGATTTTAAGGTACTTGAAAAATTTGATCCAACTTTAGCTGATGAATTAGTAGATAATCCTGATGCAGTTTTAGAAGCAGCACACTCAGCAATTCAAAATATTCACTTACCAACTCTTACTACAGAAACTTTTAAACCACATGTTCGGTTCAGCAACATGCCAAGAGACAGAGAAATCAGTGTAAGAAATGTTGGTTCAAAACATATTGGAAAAATGTTAAGTGTTGAAGGATTAGTAAGACAAATTACTGATGTATTGCCAAAATTAACAATGGCTGTTTGGAAATGCCGCAGATGCGGAAATGTTTACAGGATTCCCCAAGACAAACAACAATTACATCCACCAAACATGTGCGAATGCCATTCGAAAGAATTTAATTTAGAAGAAGAAAAAAGTGAATTTATTGATTATCAAAAAGTACAAGTTCAAGAAACCTTAGAGAAATTAAAAGGAAATGAACAAGCAACTTACCTTGATGTATATGTTAGTGATGATTTAGTAAATAAAGTTGCAGCAGGAGATAAAACAAAATTTGTTGGAGTACTAAGACTAGTTCCTCCACAAAAAGATAAAAAAACTGTTTATGGTAGATTTTTAGAAGTAAATTCCTTAGAAGAAACTGCAAAAGAATTTTCTGAAGTAGATATTACAAAAGAAGAAGAAATTGCAATAAATAAACTTTCAAAAGATCCAAAAATTTATGAAATGCTTGCACAAAGTATTGCACCAGCAATTTATGGACATGATGTAGTAAAAGAAAGTATTGTGTTAGAATTATTTGGAGGAGTTACAAAACATTTACCTAATAATCAAAAAATCAGAGGAAACATTCACGTACTTTTAATTGGTGACCCTGGTTGTGGAAAATCACAATTACTACAAGCAGCGCACAACATTGCCCCAAAAAGTATTTACGTTTCAGGAAAAACTACTTCAGGAGCTGGACTAACAGCAACTGCAGTTAAAGATGAATTTGGAGAAGGAGGCTGGACTCTAAAAGCAGGAGCACTTGTTTTAAGTTCTGGCGGAGTATGTATGGCAGATGAACTTGATAAAATGGATCCAGAAGATAGAAGTGCACTACATGAAGCAATGGAACAGGGAATAATTTCAGTTGCAAAAGCAGGGATAGTTTCTCGTTTCAAAGCAGATACTTCACTCTTAGCAGCAGCAAATCCAAAATATTCTAGATTTGATAAATTCACTCCATTTTTGGAACAAATTGATTTACCCCCATCATTAATTTCAAGATTTGATTTATTTTTTATGATAAGAGATGTATTAGATAAAACACAGGATACAAAAATTGCTGAACACATACTCAAAACCCACCAAAGTGGAGAAAAATTAATGCAGTATAGCAAAAAAGGACAAGCATTACAAAAAGAAGAAAAAGAAGATATTGACAAAAGAACAAAACCAATAATTGATGCAGAAATATTCAAAAAATATGTTTCACTTGCAAGACAAAAATGTTTCCCAATTTTAAGCGAAGACGCAGTAAATAGAATTTCTGATTTTTATGTGGGACTACGTGACCAAGGAAGACAACAAGGAGCATACGCTGCTACCGCAAGACAACTTGAAGGATTAGTAAGATTATCTGAAGCAAGTGCAAGAGTTAGACTCAGCGATACTGTTGAAGTTCAAGACGCTGAACGTGCAATTAGACTAATAAAGAAATCTTTAGAAGAAACTGTAACGGATCCAGAAACAGGGCGAATTGATATTGATATAGTTACAACAGGAATTACCCAATCAAAACAAAATGCAATAAGCCAAATACTTTTCATAATTAAAGAACAAATGGGCACAGGAATTGACATGGTTCCTTATGAAGAAATAGTACTCAAAGCAATGGAGAAAGGAATTGATGAAGAACGCGTAAAAGCAGCAGTAGATGAACTAACTAGAAAAGGAGACATTTATTCACCAAGACACCACTTCATAAAACCGACTGCAACAAAATCAGGCCAATAAAAAAATTCAAGCAAACAATCACTAATTTAAATAAAAGAAAACAAAATAAGTGTAATGAAAAACAATAAAAAACCCAAACCAGTTACTGCTAAAGCAAAAAACAAAGTTCCCATTCAAAAAGAAGAACCTTGGCTCACAAAAGAAGCAGTTTTGAAACTTGCACTAACTTTTTTGATAATAGAATTAGTTGGACTGTTTGTTGCAACAAACCTTTACACCCAAGGTTGCTCAGAAGCACTATTTACAAATGATATCAACGATGCAGTAAACGGATTCTATTTATTTGGAATGATAATATTTACAACAATAATATTTTTAGTAATAATAAAATTCAGAAGAACAAAAAAACTTTTGTGGGCAATGGAAATGCTTGCAATTTTTTCAACATCCCTGATTGTATTCTCTTCATTCTTTCCAAATGATTATACAATTGCACTAATACTTACTGCAATAATTTTTGCCTTAAGATACGGATTAGTAAAAAACATTTTAATGAGAAGCATTGCTGCAGGAATTGCTGTAGCAGGAGCTGGAGCTTATATTGGAATCTCTTTAGGATTAATTCCATTAATTGTATTTGTAACAATTCTTTCACTTTATGATATTGTAGCAGTTTTCTTCACAAAACACATGGTGCAAATCGGAAAAGAATCAACCCAAAACAATTTTGCATTCACCATTGCGATCCCTACAAAACAACACAACTTTGAACTTGGAAACGGGGACCTTGTAATCCCCCTTGCAATTGCAGCAAGTGTAATGACAAACGGACCCTTTCACTACAATTGGCTAGTGTCAGGATTAATACTTGGAATGAGTTTTTTGGGGCTTGGACTTAGCATCCACTTTGTTTCAAAATATAAAACCCCCATGCCTGCACTTCCACCACAAGTAATGCTAATGCTACTTGCAATCCTCCTAGGAATGCTTCTTGGAGCATAAAAATTATCTAAAATCCCCTAAAGAGCATTTTTGCCTCTAAGAAGTGATTTATATAAGTTTTGCTAGAAAGAATAATTATTCAGGAACTGAAAAATTATGGCTACATACGACGAATTACTTTCAAAAGCTTACAATAGCATTCCAAAAAAAGCACTTACACAAGAAAGATTTGAAATACCAAGAGTAGAATCATTCCTGCAAGGAAGTAAAACTATAGTTAAAGGATACAATAATTTAATTGACACAATGAGAAGAGACAAAAAACACTTTTTGAAATGGTTAATGAAAGAAACTGCTCTGCCAATCAGCGAAGGAGTTAACCAATTGACAATAAATGGAAAAGTAAATTCATACCAATTAAACAAATTAATAGAAGCATACTTCAAACAGTTTGTTTTATGTCCTGAATGCAAAAAACCTGATACAACAGTAATTACAGAAGGCGGAACAAAGCTACTAAAATGCGAAGCGTGCGGAGCAATAAAGTCAGTTGCAGGACTATAATTAATTAAAAATTATTTTTCTAAAAACTAATTTAAAAATAAAGTGAAAAATAATGTATGCAAAAAAATGGGAAATTGATTTACGGGTAATTCTAGCTGTGTGCGACAAGGAACACATAGGGAAAACATACGAACAAGGCGAACTAAGTTTTAGAGTAAGCGAAAAATTCTACAAAGGAGAAGAAGTTACTCCTCAAGATTTAGAACAATTACTAATGCAAGTTGATTCAGCTAATTTATTCGGAAACAAATGCGTGGATATTGCACTAAAAAAAGGACTAATAAGCGAAAAAAGTATAATAAATATTTGTGGAATAAAACATGCACAAATTTACCGAATGTAAAAACACTCAAAAAAAAGACAAAAAGAGAGGTTTTAATACCTTGACTTGAACTATTTATATAACAACAAAATTGGTGAGAAACTAGTGGCAAACTTTAATTCACAGAAAAGAAAAAATCAAATGAACTTTAAGAAAAAAGCGGCTACCCCCGCACCTACTACTGAACAACAACCAGAAATGGGTTACACCCGAATGAGACTTCCCAACACTAATGACTTAGAACAATTTGCACTTGTAACACAATTAATGGGATCAAATCAAATAAAAGCAGTCTGCGAAGACGGCGAAGAAAAACAATTCAGAATCCCTGGAAAATTATTAAAGAAAGTTTGGATAAGAGAAAATGATATTATTATCGTAAGACTATGGGACTTCCAGCCAAGCAAGGGAGATGTCGTTTGGAGATACTTAGGAAACCAAGTAGAATGGTTAAGAAGAAATGGAAAGTTAAACAGACTTCCGCTATAGATACTTTATTCTAAAATCTAACAAATTAGTTCTAAAATTAAGAATAAAAGAACAACTAATTAAGGTATAAGTATGGATTACAAGGAATTAACTGACAGTGACTTACTAAAAGAACACTTACAAAAAGAGAAGCGATTAATAAAGGATGAAAACACAAGAGCTGTTTTCAATAAAGTGTTTGACACTGCAACCATTGCTTCAGTTCATGAACTTGCAAGAAAAAAATTCTTTGATGAAATAGAATTTGTTATCTCAACAGGAAAAGAAGGAAATGTTTTCAGATGTGTTGCAAAAAACAATTACTATGCACTAAAAATATTCAAAGTAGATACTTCTGATTTCAAGCACATGACTGAATATATTATTGGAGACGAAAGATTCAAGGAAGTAAGAAAAGACAAACTTGAAATAATAAAACTTTGGACAAAAAAAGAATTCAGAAACTTAGAAGATTTCACCAAAGCAAAAATAAGAGTGCCTCAGCCAATCGCATGGAACAGAAACTGTTTACTAATGGAATTTATTGGAGCAGACGGAATTGCCGCACCAAGATTAAAGGAAAAACCCTTTGCTAATCCACAAGAAAAATATGAACTTTTATGCGAATACATTGCAAAAATGGTTAATGTAAAATTGGTTCATGCTGATTTAAGCGAATATAATATTTTAAACAACAATGAGGAAATGGTGATAATTGATGTCGGCCAAGCTGTAACAACAATGCACCCTAACGCAAAAGAATTCTATACTAGAGACATAATGAACATGAGCCGCTACTTTGCAAAACAGGGAGTGGACACTGATTTTGATAAAATGTATACAAAAATAAAAGAACTATCAAAAAGCACTAAAGTATACAAATTGAGAAAAACTTATTCTAAAAATTAAAAGTCCTCTTTGTGTTCACTAATGTGCATCTTCAAATCAGCAAACGTTTTTAGAAGCAAAAACAAAAAAAGAACAAACGAATTAAAGAACCCTAAAGCTAAAAGAAAAGTTCCAAATATTATTGTCAAATGCATTGGGATTATTCTAATGTATGGTCTAACCATTAATTTTCCAATCAAAAAATTAGTTTGATCAAAAGAATAATTTTCAATTTTCTTTGAATAATATAAAAATGAAAATAAATGGTTAATAAATAAAATAACTAAAGTAATCAATAACACAGGAACAAAATTTAAAATATTTATCGGAACCAAATTTGCAAAAACGCCTGGTGCAAAAGAAAAACCTAACAAGAAGAAAAAATAAACAAAATGAAATCCGCCATAATGCAATAAGAAAAAGAAAGACATGAATAAACTAATTGCTAAAAATCCGACATCTTCGGTCTGAGAAAAAGAAACTTTAAGCATTTTTAAAAAATTAAAGAAACCTATTATTACACTCTGCCCCCAATAAACCCAAAGAATCTCTATTAAATTCCAATTTAGTAAAACCGCAATAAAAATAGTCAAAAGATTTGAAAGAAGCAAAGATTGCAAAGTAGGGTCTTTTTTAATGCTGTTAAACAATCCACCGGTCAAAGAATTAAAAGCAGAAGAAACTTCCATAGAAAAACTAATACACCTCATTTATTTAAAGCCTTGCAAACATAATATATCTTATAAGGGATGACTAACAAATGGAAATTGAAGGAAGAGTTTGGAAAAGAAGAATCAGCGTTGGATGGCTAATGATTTGCTTACTATTACTCTCTTGGGGAATAGTTTGGCTAGGAAATGATTTAAGCTGGTGGAATATAGCATTCCCAATAGTGCCAATACTGTTAATCATATTTGCATTATCACTGATAGTAAACCAGATATTGAGTCTATTCTATTAGACCAAAAAAAAAACAGGTTGATGAGATAAATGGAAGAAATTGTAAAAATCCCAGAAGAAAGAATAGGGGCACTAATCGGACCTAACGGAAATATAAAGAAAAAAATAGAATTTCAAACTAAATCAAAATTAGAAATTAATTCCGCAGAAGGAGATGTTATTGTTACTGGAGAAGGAGAATCATTCTTTAAGGCCCACGATATTGTAAAAGCAATTGCAAGGGGTTTTTCTCCAAAAAGAGCATTGACTTTGCTAAAAGAAGATTATTTACTAAAAATAGTTGATATTACTGAATACACTGGAAAAAATACTTCAACTCAAAAGGCAAGAAAGGGAAGAGTAATTGGAAGAGAAGGGGGAGCTAGAGAAGAAATAGAGAAAAAAACTCACTGCTTAATCTCAGTTTACGGAAAAACTGTTGCAATCATCGGCCTTGCAGGAGAAATAGAAAGTGCACAAGAAGCAGTGCAAATGCTCCTTTCAGGTGCAAAGCATGAAACAATGGAAAGTTTCTTGCACGGTGGAAGAAGAGAAAGATTTGAACTATAAAATAATAGCAAAAATACTTACAAAAGCAAAATTCACTAAGATTTAATCAAAAGTATATATAAAATTTGGATTAAACCAAGAAGATTAGGGCTTATAAATGTTTTGGGCTTTTCTAATATCATTAAGAAAAAAACCTTTAGATAAATGGTGAGCAAATTGTCTGACGAAAAAAAAGAAAAAGTTACTTTAGAAGATGGAAAACCTGTTGCAGGCGCAGTTGACAATTTAGAAAAGGAATTTAAGGAACACTCAGTTGCTGAATTTTTTAAAAAGAATAAACAGATGATAGGATTATATGGAAAAGTAAGAACACTCACAATGATAGTTCACGAATATGTAACAAATTCGCTTGATGCCTGTGAAGAAACTGGAATTTTACCTACAATTGATGTTAAGATTGATGAACTTGGCGAAGAGTACTATGAAGTAATGGTAAGCGATAACGGACCAGGAATTTCACTTGAAAACGTTGGAAAAGCTTTTGGAAAACTTTTAGCTGGAACAAAGTTCCATAGATTAATGCAGTCAAGAGGACAGCAAGGAATCGGAGCATCAGGATGCACAATGCTATCACAAATGACTACAGGAAAGCCTTCAAAAGTAATAACTGGAAAAGAAGGAAGAAAAGCTATTGCTCTAGAAATAGTAATTGACCCAAGACTAAATGAACCAAAAATCTCAAACTTAAAAGAACTTGAAAAAGAATTTCATGGAACAAGTATTCAGGCAAAATTCAAGGGATGCTTATATAGAGATAGCGACCAAGGCCCTTTAGAATATTTAAAAAGAACAGCAATTGCAAACCCGCACGTACAAATTAATTTCAGAGACCCAATGGGACAAAAATTTACATTCAAAAGAACACACAATGCTCTTCCTGAAAAACCAGAAGAAATAAAGCCACATCCAAAGGGAACTACTGTTGATGATATTTTAACTTACTGCAAATCTTCAAAAGGAAGAACAGTAGCAAGTTTCTTGACAAATGATTTTGACAGAATGGGTGCTAAGGGAATTGAGGAAATAAAAAAGAGAGTGCACTTTGATATGAATAAAGATCCTAAGACTCTATCTTGGGAAGAAGCAGAAGAAATAGTTAAAGCATTCAAAGCAATTGATTTTATCGCACCAAGCACTGATGCACTTAGACCAATCGGAGAAGACCAAATAAGAAAGTCTCTTCAGAGCATAGTTCAACCAGAATTTTTGACAGTATTAACAAGAAAGCCTACAGTTTATGCTGGAGGGTATCCCTTCCAAGTAGAAATTGCAATTGCTTACGGTGGAGGAGCCGGAAAGAAAGTCGGAGATCAAACTTCAATGGATATAATGAGATTTGCAAATAGAGTTCCTTTACTATTTGATACAGGAAACTGTGCTTTAACAAAAGCAGTACAAACAGTTGACTGGAAAAGATATGATATTAAGGATCCTTCTACTGCCCCTGTAACAGTATTTGTTAACTTTATTTCAGTGCACATTCCATACACTGGTGCAGGGAAGCAAGCAATTGCTGATGAAGAAGAAGTATTAGAAGAAATAAGATTAGCTTTAATGCAGACAGGAAGAAAAGCAGGAATTTATATTGCACACAAGAGAAGAGAAGCAGAGAACCAGCAAAAGAGATTAATGTTTTACAAATATATTCCTGAAATTTGTAGAGCTTTAAGCACAATTACAAAAGCAAACGAAGAGGGACTAAAGAAAAACATGGAAAAAATGGTTCTTGAAAAATTAAAGATAGAAGACCAAAAAGATGAAGAAGAAAGAGTAAGAACTGAAAAAGCTTTGGCAAATGATGATAATAGTTTTGTTACAAAACCAAAAGTGGAAAAAACTGAAAAAAAGGAAGAACCAAAAGAAAAGGTTAAGGCAGGAAAAAAATAATTGTAATTAAAAATGGTGAATGATATGACAGAGAAAGAAAAAAAGAAACCAAAGACAGTTGAAAAGGTTTCACCTAAAGAAATTGCTGACAGAATCAAAAATACTGCTGAAGGAATGGTTAAACAGATTAACAAACTTGAAGATCCTGAATTTAGAACAATGCAAAGAGGAAAGAGTAATGTTCTTTGGGATGAGAAGAAAGGATTTTTAGAACTAGGTGAAAAAGAAGTATCAAGAACTTTTTTGAATATTGCACACGCTAGAAAATTCATGCAGACAAGCATAATAATGGCGCAGACAAGAGAATACTTGGAACACAATAAGACTGCTTCTATTCGTGAAATTTATTATGAATTAAAACACACAGTTGCGGATACTAAGGAAAACACTTTTGAAGGCCAAGATGAAAGTGATCCAATAATAGTTGATATTGAACACTCAGTAGATACTATCAGAGAAAAATTGAATTTACACGCAAACCCTAAGGGAACACTTTATGGAGATATTACATTACTTGACAGAATGCACAACAATGATAAGTTCAACGCATCAAAACTAGGAAGAGGCGGATGGAGTATAATGTCAAGAGTAGAACCTGAAGAAATTGAAATAGTTGACTCAAACGCTGAATACTTACTAGTCTGCGAAACAGAAGCAATTTATGAAAGATTAATTGAAGAAGGATTTCCTAAAGAAAACAAATGTATTCTAATCGGAATCGGAGGACAAGCTGCAAGAGGTGCAAGAAGATTAATCCACAGAATACACAACGAACTTGATTTACCAACAATCGTCTTCACAGATGGGGATCCTTATGGATGGTATATTTACTCAGTTATAAAACAAGGTTCAATGGCTTTGGCCGCACACTCTGAATTTATGTCAGTTCCTGAAGCAAGATATGTTGGAATGACTATTGATGATGTTAAAGAATACAAACTTGAAGCAGTAACTGAAAGAATGACTGATGGGGATATTAAAAGAGCAAAAGAAATGCTTGCATATCCTTGGTTTCAGAACAAAGAATGGCAGGACCAATTAAAGAAAGCCTTAGATCAGAAAATCAGAATAGAACAGCAGGCGTTAGCAAATAAGAGACTTGATTTTGTTGCAACACATTATTTGCCTGAAAAAATCAGAAACAAAACATTCTTGCCATAAAGAATTTTTTCTTGAGAAAAATTTTAGATTCTTAATTTTTCTCTTTCTTTTAGTCTAATCATTTCGCTCAAAGCACTAAGGGCATTAATGGGCACATCAACACCTGCAGAAATTTTTGCATTAATCAAACGATCGCGAACTTGGTTTAATTTTTCCAAAGAAAAAGAATTGATTCTATGAGGAGAATCATGAACTCTGCCATTTGCTCCATTCATTAAACTAATTCCTTTGTGAGAAATAGACTATTTTCCGCTCCCATTATAATCAACTTCCCAAACTAAACCCTTCTTTTTTAATTGAGTCAAAGAATTAAGTAAAGTCAATCTGCTTGCATTGGTTAATAATGAAAGTGCATGCACTGAAAGAGACCCATTTTCTGGAGAAGAAAAAGCAGATAAAAATGCTAAAGACTCATCATTCAAATGCATTACACGAACCTCAACCCCTGATCTTCTGCCCCTTCTTTTTCTGTACTCCTTAACTTTGCTTTCAGAAATATGAAGTTTAGTTGCAAGTTCAGCATTGCTTAACTTTCTTTGGGTTCTTGCATCAAATGCTTCAATCGCACTCTTTGTTGCACGAACAACTTCCCCTGCAAAATTAGTTTTATATTTTGGCAAATTATCCTGCAGAACAGACTTTGTAACCCCTAAAGATTTTAATGCATCTTCAAAAGAAATATTCCAATTTGATGCAAGCAAAGTTCTTAGCCTAGGAAGCAAAGTCAAATCATGATGCTTTGAAGAAGCAGTAAATTTTGTTGCAGTTCCTCCTTTAGACTGAATAGACTCCCTGATTTTTGCATTTACTTTCTTTAGCATTGAAGTGCTTACAGGAGCATCCTTATGCCCAACTCTTCTTGCAATCTCACTCAGGCTCAAACGTTCATGCGCAAGCACAGTTTGGTTTCTTTCAAGAAGATTCTTCACAAGAGCCTCTTTCTCGCTTGAAAGAGGAAGTTTTCTTAGATTCATTGCACGAATAAGAGAAATAACTTGCCTTGGAGAAAGAGATTTAGGATCAAAAGATTTTGTAAGAGCAAGCTTAGCCAAATTTCTCTGATTAGGTATACGTCCGTATTTTTCTTCAATCCTTTTTGCAACTTGTGAAATTGAGTATCCAGCCATAACTAATTACCCCTTAAGGATATATTTAAACAAAATCATTCATTTGAAGAAATCAAAACTGATTCAACTTTTTCGTTTTCACCTAATGAAAGAAGTTCAAACACTCTTCTAGTATCAAATTCCTTGAGCCCAGCTTCATCAACATTCTTCTCCAAAATATTAACCCCAAAATCAACTACACTCTTTTTTTCATTCTGAATTGATTTTAGTGATTCAATTTTCTTGATAAATGATTCAACAGAAAAATCCTTTGAAATAGAAAGAACTGCTTTATCTTTATAATTTGAAACATCAAGAGAAACATCTGATTGAGAAAATCCTTTTGCAAGAGAGCCAAAAAGTTTTATCCTTACAAGGGGTTTAACTTCAAACTCGTGCGAAAGCAATTCTTTGATTTTATCATTAAATGCATTAACAACATCCTGCGGTTTTGCATTAGTAAACTTCATTTTTTCATAAAATAATTTTCTTTGAACCTTGAATGGGATAAATGTTAATTTCTTTGTTTCTGTTTCAAAAAGAAAAACTCCTTTCCCCCCTTTAGCTTCCATGCTCTTCATTTGAGTGAAAATTGAAGAACCAGTCAATAGAAATCTTTTTGCGCCCAAATTTTGTTCATTAGTCCAATGCAAGTGGCCATCAATAATCAAATCAAATCCGTTAGGAAGATCTGCTAGTGAAAGAGAAGCAATTGAATCATCATCAAAAGGCAAGAATTCGATAAATGACTGGTGAAGCAAAAGCAAATTCACTGCGCCATCAATTGGTTTAGGATTGTAAGTAGAAAGAACAGTTTTCGCAAATTTTTCAGGAACTCCCCCCATACCATGAACATAAACCTTTTCCCCATCTTTATTCAATTCAACAAACCCTGCATGAACATGAACTAAGCACCCACTTTCTTCCAAAATATCTAATGCATTTGCAAAATCCTTTCCTCTATGTTCATGAGTACCATGAATTGCAATAATAGGGATTCCTTTTACTTCAACTAAAGAAGAATTATTTATTTGAACTTTATTTAATTCTGAAACACTACCATTATTCTTTGAAAAACACTTAAAAGTTCTAAGCCATACTTCTTGAGTAGGAGTAGATTCATCAAATAAGTCCCCTGCATGAAGAATATAATCAACTTTATTTTCCTTAAATATTCCAATAGATTCAACAAAACGTTCAAAAGATTCATCAAATCTATCTTCCCCTTTGAAACCAAGGTGCGAATCAGAAAAAATCCCTAAGAGCATACAATAGAAGTAGTTCAAAAGGATTAAATTAGTTGGCGTTAATTAAAGAGTTTAAGAACACTAATTCTTTTTACCCAAAAGAACTGATTTAATTTCCTTAGTCAGTTTTATAATATTAGTCTTTCCAAAACCTTCAACTTCAATAACTTTTCTATCAACCAAACGCTGAATTATTCTATGACTCTTAACTTTACCAATTCCATCAATCCTTGAAATCTCTGCCTGAAGTACTTTCCCATCATTATCAATTAATTTCTGAACAACTAATTTTTCTTCTTTATTCAAGAACTGAATAAGAGTACTTGTAACAATCTTTAAATCATTCTGCTTATTCTCAAGCCTTGAACTCATAAAAAAGAAAACAATTGCCCCAATTATCACTCCTGCAAGAATGAATACAGGAACAAGTTCAGTAAGCAAATGAACTCTCTCTTCATGCTGGCACACCCCGTTAATTGTGCACACAGTAGGGTTTGTAAGAGCAATTAAATTGGGAGAATAAATAATCAACCCCACAAGGCAAATAAGAATTACTAAACCGATAATGGTTTTCTTATTTGACAAATCAAATTTAATATCCATAACTAAAATACACCCTAACGAGTTTTTAACTTCTACTGATAGTACGCCAAAACTGATGGTTTCACTAAACCATATGTATGGTTTCAGTACCAATAGTTATGGTGAAAGACCAATGAAGACAACAAAAATAAAGATTGAAGGAATGAGCTGCAAGGCATGCTCTACAAAAGTCGAAAAAGGACTAAAAGAATTAGAAGGAATGCACACAGTCAAAGTAGATTTGGCGAATGACAGTGCAAATGTAACTTTTGATTCAGACAAAATAACTGAAAAAGAGATAGAAGCAAAAATAGAGGAAACAGGATATTCTATCAAAGGAAAGAAATCAAATAAAAATGAAACAAAGAATACAATATTACAAGGAATAACATACGGACTTGTACCTCACATCGGTTGCATTGGATTTATTGTTGCATCAATTTTAGGAGTAACATTTGCCGCAGAAATATTTAAACCACTTTTACTCAACCCGCTTTTCTTCTATGGACTAATTGTGTTGTCAATAATATTTGCAACAATCTCATCAGTAATTTACCTAAAGAACAATGATTTACTCTCACTACAAGGAA
>JAVHOV010000026.1:0-16366 GCA_036170245.1 archaeon
CACGAATTGCCAAAAGAATATTATTCAGCAAAAGAATTCCTCTCTTTAGATAATTCAAATTACCAAATGGTTTACTTTCCATTCCATATGTACATTCAATTCTCTTTTAGTGACTACAAAACAGCCACTCCCTTTGCTTGGTTCTTTAATAAAGAAACAATAGTAGGAACGGATACTATGGCTCATGAATTTGGAGTAAAACAAATGATTAATGATAACATTAATTCCCAAAACAAAGTAACTTTTTCAAAGCAATTAGCAAAATACAATGTCAAATACATCATTTTGGCCAATGAACTTGATTATTCAAGATATAATTTCTTAGAAAACTCTTTAGGATTTAGTAAAGTCTTTGAAGAAGGATCTTTAAGAATATTTGAAAACCATTGGTGGGAGGAAGAAAAACCAGTTCCAACTCAAACAAATCCCCTTACGTTGGGATTATTTATTCTTTCAATAATTGGATTTATTGGAGGGTGGATTTTCCTTTCAAAAAAACAGAACGAAGATACTTTTGATATGGGGGTTAGTCCATCTCTTTCAACTGATTTTGTTTATGAAGAAGGACTAATTGAAAAAGTTGAAGGATTTTTTGAACCAATACTAAACGTATTTGGTTTAGTTTGGAATTCTCTCGCGAGCATTTTTATTTCTTCAAACGATTCCTTTGTAGGCCAAAAAGATAAAGTATATTTAAAGGAAATTTTACCAATTATTTTTGAAAAAATTAAAGATACATTCACTCGAAGAAAACTTTCAGTTTTAATTGAATCAAATAACTTCTATTACGTTTCGTTTTCTCTAATAGTATTAGTAATTCTTTCATATTTTACTCTAAACCTAAGCTTAGCCCTCACGTTTCTCTTTCTTAGTTTAATTCTTTCATTCTCCTACTTCAAATTAGAATTATTGAAAATAATTAACATTGAATTCCCACCAACCAATTGGGACAAACTAAAGGCCATTTTCATTATTTTGTTTGCAATAACTGCCACCTATTTTTTCTTCCAATGGTTTGGAATAGAAGCATGGTATTTAGTACTAATAACACTCTTCGTTTTACTAACAATCTTCTTTGACATAGATTACAGGATAACAATAGCCTCAGCACTTTTAATGCTAGTACTATGCCCGGTTTTATTAATTTTAAAACAAGACAAACTAGCAGAACAAGTAGCAGTATGGGTATACATATTACTAGTCACTGGTGTAACTTCAGCCATACTTGATTTAATGAAACACCCTAAGGGATGGAAAGAAGAACAAAAAGATTGTGATTTATAATTTTATTTTAAAATTGTTAATATTATGTTTTAATTTGTTTTTTTTCACAATAATTTTTTCTTTAATTGTTTCATAAACTTCACTGGTTTTATTTTCAATCAGTTTATTAAAATCACTTAATCTTTGTCCTGCTATTAACCAATACATCTTTTCTAATTTCAAAGACCAAGAATCTAACCCTGCTTTCTCTTGCTCATGCTTATGTAATCCAATTATCCTTAATTTGTATTCTTTCTCTTGCTTTTTATCAAGCTCATTGAATTTTATATTCCAAACTTTGAAATAAGCTCTATTTCTACGCCAATTGTAAAATAAATAAAACAAACAAACAATTAATGTAAGTCCAGAAATGATTAACCCTAAATAAAAATAACTTTGCAACTTAAAATACAATACAACTTGGATATTAATCGAACCATCCGGATTTAGCCCATAATATTTATCAGGAAAATTTGATTTAATATAATTTACATCAAGTTGCCAATTATTCGCATATTCATAAATTTTTTTATGAGTGTTATCAAAAATTGAATTTTCCAATAAGTAATTAATTTCGCCCCCCTCAAAAAATTGAGTGTTATAAATAATTTCGTTTTGTAATAAATTAAAATCTTGTGTTTTCTTTATCTTGTAAGGATTTAAAAATAACTTGAAATTAGAATTAAAATTTTGCAAAAAAATCAAATTATTGTTTTTATCAGGCCATATTTTAAGATTGATAATGTATTTTGTGGAGTTAATTCTTTTAAAATTGTAGGGCGCGTCCGATAAAATTATTTGTTCACTATTTTGCAATTTATATAAAATAAAATAATCATTTTCTTGAATTTTATTTATATCACTAAATTTGAGTATGCAATCATTTATTTTATTATAATCTAAAAGAGTTTTACTAAAAACATTTGTTTTATCTTTATTAACTAATATATATTTAATATTTGTTTTTTTTAGGATAGTATTAAAATCCTTTGGACAATTTTGACTAAACATTGTTTCAAAGGTAATATTCTTAGTGTGTAATTGTAATGAAGCTCTATCAAAAATTACTGGTTTCGAAAATAACCCATCCATAATATAATAAGATTGCCTAAAATCAGAACTATTGGGGGTAGTCCAAGAATAATTTTCATAATCATTTGTAGGCAGAGATAATATGGAAAATTGTTGATAGTCATTTTGAAATATTTTATCTAAATTAAAATATTCATCAGGTATACTATATGCTTTAACATATCCATTATAATCCCCACTAACTACAGCAAAATGAGATAAAAGAATTAAAATACCGAGTAGTATTAAGAAAATATTTGATAAATTTTTATTATACTTAATTTTTTTGTAAAATAAACTAACAAAAATTAAATAGGTTAGGGGAATTATTATTAAAAATCGTGGAAAACTTCTAAAAAAGCCAAAAAAAGGCACAGTATTAAACATATATTCAAATATTTTTCCAGTTATAACTCCTACAGGCCCTAATGAAAAAATAAAAAAAGCCAAAAAAAGGATTGAAGATAATAAAACTAATTTATTCTTGTTTAAAATAAGTATTGTAAATATACTAATTAACAATAATAAAATGTAAAATAATTGATTATAACTTGAAAAAAGATTTGCTGCAACAAAATCAAAATAATGATAAACACTCGTGTGATATAAATAACTTGTTGTTTCTACAAAACCTTTTAGTACGTTATCTAAATTTACTGCAAGATAAGTTTCTGTTGGAGGTCTGTCTAAACTTCCTTGTATAAAGGGCAATACAATAAAACAATTTAATAATAAAATCAATAAAACTACAAATATAATTCTGTTTAAATTTTTTTTATTGTTGTAAATTGAAATTATAATTAAAGTTAAAATATATACAAATAAAAAGAATAAGTGATAGGATAATAATGAAAAAAGTGCAATGCGAATAATTTGTTTAACGGACAGTGTGTCTCTTTTTTTCACCATAATTTCATTTAATAATAATAATAATGCAATTTCAGCAAAATAAAAATAGTTTCCCCCAAAAATAAAATATTCACTAGCCAAATTATTAACTAATAAAAATAAACTCGACAATAACCCGAAAACCCAACTATCACTTAATCTCGAAAAAAATAAATAGCTAATTATTGATACAAAAAAAATTGGAAGTATAAAATATAAATATGCTGCAATGTTTAATGGAAATAATGTGCCAAATAAATATTGTATAAAACTTTCTGGAAAGTACAAGAAAATATTATTTGTTTGATTTTCGCCAAAATAATTTTCAGACCAAGTAGTTGCTGTGTCAAATATATTTTTATTTAAATTAATTGGAAAAGTATAGTCTCCGTGTACAATTAACCCATCATTAAAATCAATTTTCGACGTAATTATAATTATGGCTAGTAAAATGCAAACTATTGCAAAAAAAAAATGATTTATTTTTTTAGACATATTTGATCAATAATATCTCTTTTTTCAATAAATCTTTTTTGATGTAATAAAATTGAGTTTTTTGAGTACATTGAATAATTATTTAATATCTTTATAATGGCACTAGCATATTCATTTGAATCCATTTCACAAATTATGCCTGGGTTATATTTAGTTATATCATCAATTGTGGCATGGTTTTTTGTAGTAATAATTGGTAACCCAAATGCAAAAAATTCTCTGCATTTAGCGCTATCTCCATAAAGATTAAAGGCCCATTTTTTTGTGTATAATGCTAAGCCAATTCCTGAGTTTGAAATTAATTTTAGAGCCATATTATGGGGTTTACGACCAACAAATTCTATTAAATTATTTATTTTTAAAATTCTAGTTTTATTGATTAGTTCTTGCTTTTTGGGACCATCGCCAACAATTATTAATTTAACAGGGTATTTCTTTGATACTTTTTTTATGGCTATAAAAAGATTATCAAAATCTAATTGTTCACTTAATTGGCCCAGCGTAATTAAAGTAAATCTATTTTTTTTTGTTTTAACCGAATTTGAAAGCATACAAGGAATATTTGGGACAACAAATAATTTTTGTTTTATTATTCCTTGGTGAATTCTTACTTTAAGTATCTTTTTGGAAACATTCCAAACATAATCTGAATTCTTTGCACTAAATAAATCTACTGAGTGATATATTTTATTTAATAAAGGGTTATCAAATCTTTTTTTACTATAATCAGGAGTGTGAAAGATAGTTTTCTTGACCAATCCAATTTTTTTAAACAATACTCCAACAAAAGCATTTAAAGGATCTATTCCTATAAAACAATCAATTTTTTCTTTTCTCTTTATGGAAAAAATATATAAAATAGTAGTTATAATTTCTGAAACATATCTAAATGGAACAATTTTAATATGAATTGGAAGTTTCTCAGTTTTAATTAATTTTCCGCAAGTATAATAGTTTACTAAAGAATTAATTTTTGGGTCCATTGAATGAACTATTTGAATTATATTAACTTTTTTATCACTTAAAAAATCTATTAAATTTGATGCATTGGCTTCAATAAAGATATTATTAATTATTTGCCCATGCCCTGAAATTATTATCATATTAAACACTAAATAGTTTTATCAACTAAAAGCATTTAAAGAGTTAATTAATTATAAAAACTACATTAAAAAGCTTTAATTTATAAAACTTGAGGTATTAAGTTATATTTAGAAAAACTAGTGGGTGTTAGTTGTGTTAAATAATAAAGTAATATTTATTACGGGTGGAACTGGTTCTTGGGGTCATGAGCTTGTTAAACAAATTTGTGAAAAGTTCCCTGATTTTAAAGAATTGAGAATTTATTCAAGAGGGGAACACAAACAAGTAGAAATGAGGCGCGAATATCCAAATGACAAAATAAGATTTATAATTGGTGACGTTCGTGATAAGAATATTCTTGATTTAGCAATGAAAAATGTAGATATTGTTTTTCATCTCGCCGCATTAAAGCACGTTCCTGTTTGTGAAGACAATAGTTGGGAAGCAGTTCTAACAAACATTAATGGTACACAAAATGTGATTGAATGTGCTATTAAAAATAATGTAAAATATGTCGTGGATGTTTCTACAGATAAAGCTGTTGATCCTTTTAATTTATATGGAGTTACAAAAGCGTGTGGGGAAAAATTAATGATAAACTCAAATTTTAATTATATCCACACTATGCATGCCACTAAGTTTTTGTGTATACGTGGAGGTAATGTAATGGGAACAAATGGGAGTGTTATTCCTTTATTTAAAAAACAAATATTAGAAAAAAATGAAATTACTGTGACTAATCCAGATATGACACGGTTTTTAATGAGCACAAGTGAGGCAATAAATCTTATTTTTAAAACTATTGAACACGCTGAAGGTGGAGAACTTTTTGTAATGCGAATGTCAGCGGCGAAGTTATCAGTTATTGCAAATACAATGGTAAAACTTTTTGGAAATTCTAACACAAAAATAACTTATGTAGGTTCTCGTCCAGGAGAAAAATTACACGAGGTTCTTGTTTCAAAAAATGAAATTCAAAACACAAAAATATTTTCAGATAAATATTTCTTGATATTACCTCAAATAGTAAGTGAGAAATTAGAAAAAAAATATTTACCTTATGAAAAACTTAATCTTTTAGAGTTTAGCTCTTTTAATACATATCAACTTTCAGAAGATGAACTTGAAGGAATATTAAAAAAGGAAAGCTGGTTATGGAAATAATTGGAATTACGGGGGCCAGAGGCTTTGTTGGAAAAAATTTAATTAAAGCGTTTGAAGAAAATAATATTAAGTTTGTTTGTTTTGAGAATAATATTCTTAATAAAAATTCTTTGGAAAACTTTTTTATAAAAAATAAACCTTCAATTATTATTCATTTAGCGGGGGCTTTTGATCCGCCTTTTGAAAACCAAATAAACGGGAATTTGATTACTACAGGTAATATATTAGAAATTGGTTCTAAATATGGACTAAAAAAGATTATTTATGCTTCATCATACGCAGTTTATGGGGACGTAAAAAAAAAGCCTTTTGTTGAAACGGACAAGTTAAATCCAATAACTTCATATGGTTTATCAAAGGTTTTTGCTGAAAAATGCATTGATTTTTATTCTAAGCAAATGAAAATTAGTTCAATAATTCTAAGATTTTCAAATATTTATGGAAATAATAACTCAAAAGGAGTTATATACAATTTTATTGAAGGAATAAAAAATAATAAAAAAATAATTATTAATGGGGATGGAAACCAATCAAGGAACTTTCTTCATATTGATGATGCTTGCTTAGCAATAATTAAAGCGATAAATTATAAAAAATCTGATATTTTTAATGTGGGCCCAAGTAAAGGGATAACTCTAAATCAGCTTGCCAAGGAACTTGCAAAGAAATACACTTTTGAAGTAGAATATATTAAATTTGAAAATAAACAAGAAAGCTTGCTTATAGATTCTAAAAGAGCTTATAAACACCTTAAATTTGTACCAAAATTTGAACAAATACAAATCTATTAATTAGTATTCTTGATTTTTGTTTAAATAAACTACTAAATCATCATTAGGTCATTACATATTTACTTCTGTTTTTCATCACGCAATGCATTAAAAATAAAAAGTTTTAATTTTGATGGGATAAAATATAAGCTTATTTTGTGCCCAGTTAAGTATAAATTTTCCAGAAAGCCAAATTTGAACTTAAGGTTATTCCTAAATTTTTCTCTAACTGCAATGGATTTTTCTTCCATTACTCTAAGTTTACTTCCTGTTGCTGATTTTTCATGAAATCTATATTTCAATAAAACCTTTTGAATATTTGCATATTTAAACTTTGTTCCTATCATAAACCATAGATATAGATCTTCTGAAGGTGGATCAATTTCACTATACAATCCAATTTTATTAAAAACCTCTTTTCTTATTGCTGATACTGGTTGTGCAATTGGGGAACAAAAGAAAATCATTTTTCGTAAACTTTCATCATCTTCAGGATATTTTCTTATTGAAGTTTCACTGTTTGAATCATTAAATAATTGAATCCAACTTCCAACAACACCTACTTTGGAGTGTTTATTCAAATAATCCACTTGCTCTTCAATTCGAGTTGGTAAAGAGATATCATCAGAATCATGAGTAATAATATATTTTCCTTTTGCTAATTTAATTCCAACATTGCGTGTTTTAGAAATATAATAATTTACAGGATTCGTAATTATCTTTATTCTTTTATCTTTCTTAGCATACTTTTTTATGATTTCTAGTGAATTATCAGTGCTTGCATCATTCACTATAATAAACTCAAAATTTTTGTAGGTTTGATTAAGAATGCTTTCAATTGCCTCAGCAACATACTTCTCAGAATTATACACGGGCATAACAACAGAAACTAAGGGTTTGTTTGATTTCATTTTTTAACCTCTTCTTTCCACCCAAATTTGTTTTTCCAATATTCTTTTTGGTAGTATTTCAAAATTGTGTATCTATATCTTATAGCAAGTGTGTCTATAAACATTCCGTAAATGGATTGTCCGCCTATTCCGCTTCCTGTGAATTGGTATTTAATGTAAATCGGAGCTTCAACGAAACGAAAATTATGTTTTTGTGCAAGAAAACATAGTTCCAAGTCAAACGCATATTTCTTTATCATTATCATTGGCATGATGATTTCCAAAACTTCTCTTTTCATTAACTTCATTCCGGTTTGAGTGTCTTTAAGAGAAATACCTAAAATCAATCTAGAATAAATTGAGAACCCTTCGCTAAGAATCTTTCTAATCAAAGGATATTCTACTAAAGAAAAGGAGTGTCTTTTAGACCCAATAACTAAATCCGCATTTGATAAATAAGGAATAAAATTACTTAACTGTTCTGGATCAATATCCATGTCACAATCAACGAAAGTAATATATTCTCCTATTGAATGTTCAAACCCATATTTTAATGCATTGCCTTTTCCTTGATTCTTTTCATACCCCCTTACTTTAATGTGTTCACTCTCAGCTTTTTTTGCTTCCTTAAAAGAATCATCAACAAATCCATCAACAACCGCAATTATTTCAAAATTAGGAAATGTTTTACCAATTTTTTTCTCCATTTCAAGCAAATTCTTGAAAATGAATTTCTCCGCCTTGTAAATAGGCACAATTACAGAGAGTTTTTTGTTCTTCATTAACTAAAATTTATTGAATAAGGTTACTTAAAGGTTACTAAAGATGAAAAAAGAGTCAATTACAAAATGTACTTAACTAAAATTAGGTGAAGTTTAAACTTAGTTTAAAACGAGTGATGTGTATTTTATTTTTCCTTTTTTTGAGTCAAAAAACAAATAAATCATTAACATAATTACTGCAATTATGTTAGAAATTAACACCATTAACGCAACTTCTGTAAAAGAGGAATGAAATAAAGTAATTAAACTTGTTTCAAGGATAATGAAAAGAATCATTAAAAAAACAAATTTCTTTCTCTCAACTGCAATAAAGTAATTAATTAATAAAGAGGATATACTAAAAAACGTCATTGTCAACCCAGTTATTATAATAAGTCCTTCAATTCCAGCATATTTTGTTCCATAAAGCATAGAAACTACTAAATGAGGAACTAAAAAATATCCAATTAATCCAATTAAAGCTACCCCTAAAGTTATTCCAATTGTTTTAAGCAAAAATATTCTTGAATCAATATTCTTTGTTTTTTGCTCCATTGCTTTAGGAATAAGAACTATTGCAAGAGAACCCACTAAAAAATAAATTATTTTGCCAATTTCTGAAGCAGCTGCATACAAACCAGAATCCACGCCGTTCAAAAAGTGCTGAGCTAATATCAAATCAAGATTAGTCAAAGCATTAAAACAAATAAGAGCAACCATTATCCAAATCAAATCATTATTCAAACTAAAATCATATTTCAAAGGTTTTTCTTTGAATTCTTTATTTAAAAAATAAATTGAAACAATTATCCCAATTAATCCTCCAATAGCAAAACTAAGTGTAGACCCAACTAAACCATATCCTAAAAATATAGCAGAAACTGCAAAAATTAGTTTACTAAATGCCCCTAAAAATCCAGAAACCATTGATTGCCAAAATTTTTGTAAACCATTCAAAGAAGAGGTAACAATTGAACCAACACTTGATCCGATTAGAGATAAGCTAACTAAAATAATCAATAATTCAGTTGTGTGTAAAAATCCTGCTAAAAAAGGACTAATTAAAATAAACAATCCAACTAACCCTAATCCAATTAAGAAAAATCTTTTAGTATATTTATTCAACAAAAAGCTAATCTCTTTATTTTTTCCAAGAGTTTTGAGCCTCGCAACTTCTTTATTTATACTCAAACCCACTGCACTAAAAGGAACTCCAAAAATAGTGATTAATGCAATTAATGTAACTAATTCACCATAAACAACTGGTCCAAGCATTCTTCCTGTAACTATGTGAAAAATATATTGCAGAACTGAAGCTGCAAAAGAACCAAAAAAAACTATTCCAAAAGATTTCAAAACTGACTTATTCATCTAAAGAATAATACTAAAGGATATTATTAAAACAATCGAAAATTAAAAAATCAATTCAAATTATTTTTTGTAGTACTCTTTGTACCAGTTAACAAATTCAAGTACCCCTTCTTTAATGCTTTTTTTAGGATTGTATCCTAATAGTTTCTTTGCTTTTGAAATATCTGCGGACGTGATCAAAACATCCCCTTGTTGTAAAGGGAATAATTCTGTTTTTGCTTTTTTGCCTGAAGAGTTTTCAATTTCTTTAACAAATTCTACTAATTCTCTTGATTCTCCGCGAGCTAAATTAAATATTTCGCAAGGATAGGATTTATCCAAAGCTAACAAAATCCCATCAACTATGTCCGAAACGAAAGTGAAATCTCTCTTCATTTTACCATTATTGAATAATTTAATTGTATTTCCTTCTATAACATCTTTTGTAAAGGAAAACATTGCCATGTCTGGTCTACCATAGGGTCCACAAACTGTAAAGAATCTTAATCCAGTAACGTTTAATCCAAACAAATGGTGGTAAACAAAAGCCATTTCTTCGTTAGATTTTTTTGTTGCAGCGTAAAGAGAAATTGGAGTATCTACTCTATCAGTTTCAGAAAAAGGGATTTTTGTATTTGCTCCATAAACAGAAGAAGAGGAGGCATAAATCAAATCTTTTATTTTAAATTCTCTACAAGCTTCTAAAATATTCAAAAACCCCTTCAAGTTACTCTCTTCATAAATGAAAGGATTCTCTAAAGAATAACGAACACCTGCTTGTGCAGCCAGATTAATTATTTTAGAAGGTTTTTCTTTAGAAATAATAGAAAACAATTCCTCTTTATTTGCAATATTTGCTTTAAAGAAAGTATATTTAGAATTCTTCAATAAAATCTCGTTTCTAGAATTTTTAAGAGAAACATCTAGTAACTATTCAAAGAATCAATTCCAATTACTTCGTCTCCTCGACTAAGCAAAGCTAAACAAGTGTGAAACCCGATGAATCCAGCTGAACCAGTTACTAGTATTTTCATTATTAACCATTATTATTAGAATAGTTTTTTGTTTTAAACTTTTTGGTAAAATTTTTTTTACAAAAAAACTTTTTTATTTGTTATTTTAAGTTAAAAAAACAGTATTTTTGATTTCATAATAGAAAATCACTTGATGAATATAATTTTAAATCCACCAAATCAAGTGATTCGAATTCACCCCTTCAAGCTTTTCTCATAAACCAAATTGCTTGCTCGAATTAAGCTTTCAAATGTTCCTGCATCTGTCCAATAGCCTGAAACAAACTTTGCATCTAGTTCGCCTTTTCTTAAGTAAGCGTTGTTTACATCTGTTATTTCTAGTTCTCCTCTTTTGCTTGGTTTTAGAGTTTTTATTATAGAGAATACTGAATTATCATAAACGTATAATCCTGTTACTGCATAATTGCTTTTTGGGTTTAACCCAATTTTTTACAATTAATTATTTTAGCATCGGCAAATTGGTAGAGAATAGTTTAAAAAGAAAAGAAAGGGAGTATTAATTGTGTTTTGTTATGAATGAAAATTTATCAGTTCCAGAAGAACAATTAAACCAAGACCCTCCAAAATCTGAAAAAGTAGCATTTTTTCAAGATAAAAAAATAAGAAAAGTTTGGTATGAGGAAGAATGGTGGTTTTCAGTAGTTGATATTGTAGGGGCTTTAACAGAAAGCGAAAATCCAAGAGATTACTGGTATAAGGTAAAAACACGAGAACTTGAATCATCAGGAATTGAACTGTCGACATTTTGTCGACAGTTGAAATTAATAGCAGAAGACGGCAAATTAAGAGAAACTGACTGTACAAATACAGAAAGTACATTTAGAATTATCCAATCAATTCCTTCAAAGAAAGCAGAACCGTTCAAATTGTGGTTAGCAAAAGTAGGTAGAGAAAGAATTGACGAGACTTATGATCCTGAGTTAACAATTAATCGAGCAATGCACGCTTATTTACAAAAAGGTTATTCAAAAGAGTGGATTAATCAAAGATTATATCAAAGGACATAAACAGTGGTAAAAATAATGTCCTTTGATAGCTATCAAAAGACATCAAATAACCAAGATTAATGTCTTTTGATATTAAAAACAATTGAAGTAAGAAAAGAACTTACTGATGAATGGAATCGAGCCGGAGTAGAAAAACAATCAGATTATGCAATCCTTACAAACGAACTAACAAAAGCATGGGCTGGGAAAACAGTAAAAGAATATAAAGAATTCAAGAACCTTAAAAAAGAAAGTCTAAGAGACAATATGTCTAATTTAGAATTAGTACTAAATATGTTAGCTGAAGCTACAACAACCGAAATATCTAAAAGTGAAAACCCAAAAACTTTTGTTCATAGCAAAAAGATAGCTAAAGATGGAGGGCCAATTGCAGGCAAGACTAGGAAAAATATTGAAGATAAAATTGGTAAAAGTATCTTAAGAAAAGAAAACTACATACATTCAGCAGGAAAAAAACAAGAGATTGAAAAAATCTAAAAGAATATAACAAAAAGTATGCTAAGAGAGATTTGAAAATTTGTAAAGAAAGTTAACTAAACAATAAAAATTAGTCTAGGAATTAACTAAAAAGGATTTTAACCTTCAAAGCAAGAATCTTTTGGCATTAAGTTTTTTTAAAATGTTTTATTTGAGTTTTATTAATAAAATCTTTTTTGTTCAAAGAAAAAATATAGAATATTGGAATGATTCAAAGCTATGAGAAAGCAGTTAAAGAACTACTAGTATAAAGTATCTTTTTTCTTTTCTCTTTGGTATAAAATTGCTCCAACTACAATTAGAAGAACTATTCCAAACATTGCAACTATTGAAAATGGACTTGAAGCCATTCCAAAGAATCCTGTTAAACTTGTTTCAAGAGATTTATCAACAATCAGTTTGTTCAAATCAGTATTGATTTTTTGTAAAGATGTGTTCTTGTCAATATCACTTTCTTGTAAAGTTGTTACATTAGAATTTATTTGTCTTAGAGTTTCAACTGTGATTTGATTATTTATTTTTAGTTTCTCAATTTCTAAAGCTTTTGCATTCAAATCAGTTTGTAAAGTTTTAATTAAATTTGATTGTGCTTGATTTGTACGCTCTAAAGAATCAATTTTGTCTTGCCAATTATAAAACTGTATTTCTAAATCAGCAGAATCAATTTTTTCTTCTCCTAAGTAAAGTTTAGCTTCAAGATTATAACTTCCTTCCTGCATTCCTGCAATTGAAAGAGTTAATTCACTGCTAGTTGCAGTATAATTCAAAACTTTATTTGATTTTAAAGAATCATCCACAAATGCTTTGCCATTATGCTCAAAAACAGTAATCAATAATTCATTATCCAAGTATACTTTAGCTTCGTGATTATTTGAAAGATCATAACTAACAGAAGTAGTCCAAAGAGTTTGAGCAGGAACACTAGTCATTGAATCAATGCTGATGTTTGAAGCATTAACCATTGATAGTAATACAATCAGGCACAAAACTAATTTTATGATAGTATTCATACAACCAAAGTAAGGACCAGCTAAATTTAAAAACTTCCTCTTTAGAGAAAATTTTCGATTAAATTGCTTTTTTAGGGCAATAATAAGTATTAGCAGTGATTAGTAAGCCCCTATCCTGTTTCGCCATGACGAGACGAAGTACGATTGCATTGTTATGCAATCCTACAATAAGTATTAGCAGTGATTAGTAAGCCACTTTCTGTTTTCCATTATAGTCAGGAAAGCCTGACAAATGGACGGTATTAACCTAAGCCTCCTTTCGGAGTTGCACCACAGCCCCCGTTGCATCCTGTTTACAAAGTGCGAAGCATGCTGTAAGGCACATTTCGCGAACCTTTGGAAAAGGTTCCGTTTCTGTTGAGCTGCCCAGCTTTTCAGCATGTTAAATAAAATTTTTCAATTTTATCTACAGGGATTATCCTTTCGGATAAGGTGAGCGGACTTTCCTCAGCTCTAATAAAAGAGCCGTTAACCGTTCAATCACTACTATATTATTTCCACGAGAAAGAGTATTTTAACTTAACTAAATCAGAAAATTTTATTCAGTTGGAATATTATGTCTTTGAAAAACTTCATTTCTTACTTGTGCTAAAATAGATTGAGAAAATTCTTTCTCTTGACTTTTTGCTTCTCTAAGTAATTGCCCCATATTAGTTGAGCTCTTAAAAATTGATAATAATTCTTCACGCATTTCTTTTAGCACAACTTTGGTTTTTTCTTCACCTATTTGCCCAGAGAGTTCTTCTTTTAATCCAGCCATTTCTTTTCCAAAGGCCATTGCTAATGCTTGGGCTTGAATTCTGGGGTACCCTTTTTTCATTAAATACTCAGCAGTTTTTCCAACCTCAGCTCTTTGTTCACGTTCATAATTCATTCGTGCACCGCGTTCTGAAGCAAATTCATCTTCTAAACCTTGTTCTTCTCGCATTGCAAGTAGGCGAGCTCTCTCGCTTTCATAACCCTTCATCATTCTTTGTCTTACTTCATCACTTGCTTTTTGCATTCCTCTAAGAGCAGGATTTTGCATTTTAAGTCGCTTAGCAGAAAGAGTATTTAATGCATTTTTCATAAATATATTACTCAAACTGTAGTATATTAAAATAGTGTTTCAAAAAATTAAAGTTAATAATTAGAATTAGGGTTAGTGATTGGTTTGAAGTTAATTCAAACCAAAATTTTGTTTTTTATTCGCATTCGCATTCTTTTTCTTGTTGTTCTTGGATTGATTTAATGTTTGCGGGAGTAGTTTCTAGATTTTCATGATTTACTCGAATGTAAGTCTTTCCAAATGCTTTATAGGGTGCTTCTTCACCTGCAAATTCCAATTGAATACAAGATTTGTCTCCAAAATAAGTTTCTCTTATGTGAGGAGTAATTCTTGGTTTTATTCCTCTTTTAATTGCATTGTTAATTGTTGTCATAGTTCGCTTAGTAATCTTTTGGCCAATTACTTTTCCCTTATTAGTTACTCCAAAACAAAGGCTTCCTTTCCTTGATTTATTCAGCATTGCAACAATTGCAATTACTGCATCTTTGATTTCTTCCGTTGACTTCATTAACTCAAATTTCTCCGTTTTTTTCATTTTCATCCCAACCACAACCAACCTTATTTATGAAAATAGGGGGTTTTAAACCTTATACTAACCTTTCTGCCGAAGTAGAAGATATGGCTAAATTAAGGTTATTTTTAAAAAATAAGCATTTAGAAGGTTTTTTGACTCCCCCGATTAATAAAGGTCCGCCAATATTTTGCTACTAATAACCCTAAAACTTCCTTTATTTTTTGTTACTTTTAGAAGTCTTGTCCAACAAAACGAGTAAATATGCTTCGTCTATTGCCGAAACCCTATTTCTAGTTATTAAAGCTAAAATAAGCAAGTTAATCATGAAAAAGTTTTATTTAGATACAAACATTTGGCTTGACTTTTTTGAAAATAGATCTGATGGATTAAGACCATTAGGCGAATTTGCTTTTCAATTTCTAAAAGATTGTTTGAATTTTAATTGCAAAATTTACTATTCAGATTTCACTTTGTTTGAATTAAGCAAAAAAATTTCAGATTCTGAGTTTCTTGAAGCACTAGATTTTATTAAAACTAACTTATTTTTTACAAAATCAACAAAACTGGACTGGTTAGAAGCTCAAAAATTAAGCAAAAGAACAACTCTTCATTCAGCAGATGCTTTTCACTTAGTTCTTGCTAAAAAAAATAAATGCGCCATAATAACAAGGGATAAACACTTTGATTCAATAGATTTCATAGAGGTTAAAAGACCTGAAGAAGTTATATTTATTTAAAGGGTTTTAACAAATTCACGAGCTAATTTATCTCTTTTTTCATCAAATTCTTTATCTGAAAGCAATGTTTTTCCTTTAAATGATCCAAAATACTTTTCTAAATTCTTAAAAGCCTCTTTTTTGTCCCTTTGCTCTTCCATTTCAATAACTTTAGTTCTAATAGCTTCTCTTACAAAATCAGTTTTAGTAGAATAATTAAATTCCTTTAAAATAACTTCAATTTTCTTTGAAATATTATCATCTAATCTAACAGTTAAAACATCCATGAATACATTGTAATACAATGTATTTTTAAGGGTTTCTAAAATAAAAAGTAAGAATCGAAAACAAATTCGACCCCATAGAATTAGTATAAAATAAAAAGCTGTTTTTATTTTTCTGAAATATTTTTTAATAAACTAATTATTGATTAAAAAACAGCTAAAAAATGTAAAAAAATCCAGATATGATTAAACTGAAAAATTAATTATTTTTTACAGAGTGACTTGGTAAAGCCACTGCTCGCAATAAAAGCAATGCTTTTATTGACGCCTCGCAAAATCAACTGATTTTGCTTGGTTGCAAGGCACCATAAACTAAAGTTTATGCGTGCCGCATGTAAAAGAATAAAAAATAGTGTCAAACAAACAAGAAATTGTTTGTTAAAGGCACATAGGATTTGTCAAATATATCATCATAGCAAACCGTAAGGTTTGCCATGCCTAGCAAATTTATTAAATTTGCAAGGATGCGAAACTTTATGTCTTTTTGTTTTTAGCAACCTTGAGCTATTAGTTTTGCAGGACTAAACACATCGCCCGAAGG
>JAVHOV010000026.1:16376-33516 GCA_036170245.1 archaeon
GTGCGTACATCCACAACCTATCAAACCATTCTTCTAATGGCGCTCTCGTTTCTACAACTTGGTTTTTCACAAGGTCTCGAAATAGATTAATTATTTTTAGGGATGGCTTCGTGCTTAGATGCATTCAGCTCTTATCCACTACAGCGTAGCTACCCAGCATTGCCTTGTCAGACAACTGGCACACCAGAGGCTGCGACGCTATGTTCCTCTCGTACTCGTAGCATCTTCCCCTCAATTAATCAACAACTCCAACAGATAGTATCCAAACTGGCTCGCACCGTTCTTAACCCAACTAACGTACGGCTTTAATGAGTAAACCCCTCCACCCTTGGCTGCTCATGCACAGCCAGGATGCCATGAGACGACGGCGAGGTAGCAAACCGCGAGGTCGATGTGAACTCTTACTCGCGACAACTCAATTACTCCCAGGATAGGTTCATTGTAAGACTAGGGCCCTATTAAGAGGCGCACTAGCGTTCGCTAGACCCAAGTTTCCTTCCAGCGTTTTATGCCATTAAAAACACTGTTAAGCCTGCTTATGCTCTTGCACTCTACGTCGAATTTCTGACTCGACTGAGCAGACCTTTGGGCGCTCCTGATATCTTTTCAGGAGCGTGCCGCCCCAGCCAAACTACCCACCAAATGCTGTCCCCGAAAAAGGTAAGCAGTATGTTTTCATGAGGATGGTGTTACATTGTTGCATCCGTAGCTCCTGACGAAACTACTTCGATTGCTCCCATCTACACTGTACGCATAAAACCATACCACAACATCAGGCTGTAGTAAACTTCCGTGGGGTCTTCTCTTCCCGTTGGAATTCCGCAGCATATACACAGCGAAGTATGTTCATTCGGCTTAACCTAGGGACAGTAGGAATCTCGTTACTTCATTGGTGCAAGCCGCCAATAAAACGGCAAGGTATTACGCTACCGTGAGAGCCTCAGAGTTAGGCCCGCTCTTCACAAGGGCTTAGATCCGTTGAAACAGATTTTAACCTACTTGCAGTGAGCAGAAGTCAGTCTCTATACAAACCATTGCTGGCTAGCAGAGACCTGTGTTTTTGTTAAACAGTCGGACTCCTCTTGTTATTGAAACCTGCAATCTACATTGCAGGCACCACTTATACCGAAGATACGTGGCTAATATGCCGAGTTCCCTTAGGTTTAATTCCCCGAATACGCCTTAGCTTTTTCTGCCAGGGGCACTCTTCCTAGTTCTTGGTACGGTTTTCTAGAATCATATACTCTCTTTTTTCATGGACGCCAGGCCTCGCTAAAACATTGCTGCTCGTCCAAGTTTGTTCACCTTCTCGCCATTACAGCTCTCCGGAGAACTATCCTTGTTGAATCACACGACGGTGTGACAACAGCTAGCCCAATATGTCAAAAGAATATATATCGTTGCCGAACTTATCTAGAAAGTACGCGACTATGAACGCGTTTCCCTTTCCTGTGCGCCCTATTATGGGCACAGTTAGGACCGACTAACTCTTAGCTTATGATAAGCGCTAAGAAACCCTGGCCCTTTCGGCGGAGGTGATTCTCACACCTCTATCGTTACTACTAATGCAAGGATCCATATCGCGAAAAGCTCCATTCGTACTTACGTACAAACTTCTAAGCCATCCGCGCACCTACTTACAAAGATTCTTTCTAACTGAAAAAATTTCTACGTATCGGCAGTTGGTTTTAGCCCCGATAATCTTCGCTGCCAGTAGCCTAGGTGGGTGAGCTGTTACGCTTTCTTTGAAGGATGGCTGCTTCTAAGCCTACCTCCCCACTGTTTTAGGATACTGACTAGCTTTACTAACACTTAACCAACATTTAAGGGCCTTAACGTAGAGCTGGGTTCTTACCCTTACGGATGCAAACCTTACGCCTGCACCCCTACTCCCGACTTCTGCGATGAATATAAATTCGGAGTTTGGGAAAAAAGTCAATCCTTTCGAATCGATACTTCTTAACCAGTATCTCTACATCATATTCCATCTCCATCGAAGCAACCCTCAGAGGTTTTTCAGCAGGAGCCTGCTATCACCAGATTCGGTTCGCTTATTACGCCTAGTCCCAAATCACCCAAGAAGATAGACTATCACTGGTTGCGGCCCTCCACCCCCCTCAAAGAGGGCTTCGGCCTGTTAAGGACTAGCTCATCTGGTTTCAGGTCTGGTCGCAGTGACTAACGCTATGAACGCAACACCTGATCGCTCGAAGCGACTGCGTGTTCTCGGTTTCCCTACGGATGCCCCCTTGAAAAGGGTTATCCTCGCCACTACAACAAATTCCCTTGCTCGTGCTTCACGACGTACGACCCGACGCTGAAATAAATTATATACACAACCTCACGATTGTTTCTATAACTTACCTTTCCTTTCACGCCGAGCCTCGCCCGTAACCAGGTAGTTTCAGGTGCTTTTAAGCTCCTATTAAGGATACTTTTCAACTTTCCCTCGCGGTACTAGTACTCTATCGGTCTAGAGACATATTTAGGGTTGGAAGTCAATCCTCCCATATTCCCGCGCACTATCCAATGCACGGTACTCTCTCATTAGCAATCAAGTTTTTTTACTTCAAATACGAGACTATCACTCTCTATGGTGCTGCTTTCCAACAGACTTCTCTTCATAAAAAAACTAGTGCACTAACACCACAATTCCACATCTTTACAGAATAGGATTCAGTGCGCCCTGTTCCAATTTCGCTCGCCGCTAATTTCGGAATCCCTATTTGGTTTCTTTTCCTTCCGGTACTGAGATGATTCAATTCCCGGAGTTCCTCTTCATTACTGAATTATTCAGGCATCTTTGGTTCAAAACCCGCATGCGGCTCGCCAAAGCTTATCGCAGCTTGCCACGCCCTTATTCAGTGCTCTAGCCTAGTCATCCACTACCTGGCGTAACGTTGCCTACTAACCAACGAGGGTATGAAGCACACGATTGTGTGGCCCTCGTTGGTAAAAAAGACTAAGTATTCGCTATGATATACATGACAAATCCTATGCAACAATTAATTCTGAACCAACTTTCGCTGATTCATTCCTAATTGCTTTGCCTTCCATCAGGAAAAAACTCCCGATGGGAACAATATCAATTGTAATCACAGATGTTACTCTGCAACTGCAAATTTGCTATCATCTTTCGATGATAACCTTAGTAAAACCGAAGTTTTACTAATTCGTCGAAAACTTTTACATTTCCGACAAGTGGACTCTGAGGGAGTCGAACCCTCGACCTCTCGCGTGCAAGGCGAGCGCTCTACCAACTGAGCTAAAAGCCCTTAGTTGTATTGCTTGTCTCAAACTAGTTCCTTACCATTTAGGCAAGAACTTACATTTGAGCGCTTGCACCGCTATTTAATGGTCGATACCAATCTAATCCAATTTACAACATTATGTAGACTTTGTCTACGTGTTGACTTTATTTACTTTTTAAATCCAGAAAATTGCGATTTTCTGAGAAATAAAAATAATTGTTGAATGTGAGCGAGAAAAATACTCGAAAACAACTTCTCTGCACTGATAATTTTTTACAAAATTATCGAAAAGAAAAAATCTAAATTTCACAATCATGGTAAAGCAAAGCTTTACTACGCCTCGCAAAACTTTCGTTTTGCTCAGTTAAATTATTTTTTTTATAGGAGGTGATCCGTCCGCAGGTTCCCCTACGGACACCTTGTTACAACTTAGCCCCCCTCGCAAAACCAAGAATCATTTACACCTAACGGTGTAAATTCATCCAGACTCTACTCGGCTGGCTTGATGGGCGGTGTGTGCAAGGCTCAGGGACTTATTAACCGCAGGTTAATGACCTGCGATTACTGGCGATTCCAACTTCATGAGGGCGAGTTGCAGCCCTCAATCCGAACTGAGGATAATTTTGCGGGATTCGCGCCCCCTTTCGGGTTAGCATCCAATTGTATTATCCATTGTGTGTCGCGTGTTGCCCAGGAAATTCGGCTCATACAGACCTACCGTTGACAACTCCTTCCTCCATATTACTATGGCAGTCCCTCTAGAGTGCTCCAAGACAAATCTCGGATCGCAACTAAAAGTATTGGTCTCGCCCGTTGCCTGAGTTAACAGGAAGCCTCACGGTACGAGCTGGCGGTGGCCATACAGGACCTCTCAGCGTGTCATAAAAGCCCTTCAGACTGTTAATCACTCTGCTGTCCTTCCTGGTAAGATTTTCTGGCGTTGCATCCAATTAAACCGCAACATCCACCCCTTGTGTGAGCCCCCGCCAATTCCATTAAGTTTCACCCTTGCGGGCGTACTCCCCAGGCAGTAGACTTATTGCCTTCGCGTCGGCACTCGCAGTCCATGAAGGAAAACGAACACCTAGTCTACATCGTTTACAGCTGGGACTAAAAGGGTATCTAATCCTTGTCGCTCCCCCAGCTTTCATCTCTCACTGTCGGGATAGTTCTCGTAAGGCGCCTTCGCTACTGGAGGTCCTTATAGGATCATCGCATTTCACCGCTACCCTATAAATTCCCCTTACGTCTCTCTTCCCCAAGAATGACAGTATCTTTAGCAATTCTACTCGTTAAGCGAGCGGATTTCACCAAAGACTTATCAAACCAGCTACAGGTGTTTTAGGCCCAATACAAGTGGAAACCACTTAGGGGTTACGTATTACCGCGGCGGCTGGCACGTATATTGCCCCCCCTTTATTCACCAAGCTTTGTAGGCTTAGTAAAAGACCACAGTGTGGTCACTCGAAATTCCCCTATCGCACTTTCGTGCAGTGTAAAGACTTCGAAACTGCTGCACCCCGTAGGGCTAGGGACCTTATCTCAGTTCCCTTCTCCGGGCGCCCCCTTTCAGGGCCCGTACGCATCATAGGCTTGGTGGGCAGTTACCCCGCCAACTACCTAATACGCCGCAGTCCCATCCTCAAGCGAACACAGCCGGAATATAGGCTGTTCCCTTTCGACAATAAAACATTCCAGTATATATTGTCTATATAGTATCGTCCCCAGTTTCCCGGGATTGACTCTTCTTGAGGGTAGATTAACTACGTGTTACTGAGCCGTGCGCCAAACCCCATTACCTGAGATTTGCGACTTGCATGTCTAATCGAATTTCGATAGCAGTTTCCGCCAGTAGGATCAGCTGGAATTAATTTGTTTAATTAAACAAAGAAATTTTCAGTTTGATCCATGATATGCTGACATCAATTTGATGCCACTTGCATGGAAAAACATTGTACTTAATTTGGAATTGGTTTGAGCTATAATTCTCTCACCATGGCACTAATTAATAATTATTACCACTATTTAATGTACTGAATCAATATGATTCAATTCACCAATTCTCACATCCAACATCACACCAAAAAAAACTTTGGTGCTCACAATCCTTGGTCAGACAAAAAGCAGATTACTCGTGAAAGCATCCGCCAATGCCCTTACAGGGTTTATGAATATCAATTGAATCTTGACTCAAAGTCAAGGTGTTCAAATCGAGAACTTGAAGCCATTAGTACGAATACCAATAACTCAATTTTACTCTAGCAACAGGTGCCACCAGGCAAATCCCGAATTGCTATACATATATGGATACACCAACCTTTATAAACCTAACGGGCACCTTTCTCGAAAATCGAACTTTTGGGTTAAAATTGGTTTAATAGCCGAAATGAAGCATTTTATTGAACAAGAAAATTTCAAAAATTGACGAATTTTTCACTTTTTTTGACGTTTTTTGATTTTTAAGGGAAAAAAGGGGTTTTTTGATGAAAATTTGATTTTTTTAGTAAAATTTTAAGAAAAAAAAGAGATTATTGTATTAGTTCAACAATCTTTTCAACAACTAGGGCATATTTTTGCTTTTTTAGTTTGCAAACTTTTTTTGTAATTTGGTTTTTGTTTTTTTTTAATGTTAAGTTTTATTTGTAACTCTTGTACCATTTTTCGTATTCTTTGTGTGTTTTAAAGCAATGCAAAACAAATATAATTTCATTTTCTATGTAATAAACTATTCTTGCTTGTTTTGTTACATTTTCAACAAAGTAAGGCAACCCTGATTTTAAGTGTCTATTGGTTTCTTTGGCAGCGATTTTTTCAATATGCTTTCCGAACTGTTCATTTAGAGGATTTGAAATTTTCTCAAGTTCTTTTTCAGCAGTTTCAAGAATTCTTGTATCCATGCTACCACTTGAACTTTTTTTTCATTTCTTCAAAAGATTTTGTTTTAATATTCCCTGCCTTCACTTCACACATTTCTATTTCAACTGCTTTAGCAACCAACCTTTTTTCTTCTTCTTCAAGCACTCTTTCGTAAGCCAGCAATGCTTGTCTTATAGCTTCAGTTTGATTTCCAGCATATTCTTTTTCAATTATTTTCTGAATAATAGCTTCGTAAGGCGCTCCAACGTTAACATTCATGCTTAATCACTATACATCTATTGTACATTAAAGTATATAAATTTTTCCATACTTCATCCTCTTCTTTTGTATTCCAAAGTTTCGCAAGTGATTTTTCACTAGCTAAATAAGTGTGAATTCCACTAACTTTTTCATTTTCTTTTTCAAAGAGTTTTATAACTACTTTTTTTATTGGATTTTTTTCCAATCTTTTTTGAACATCTTTATCTTCCAAGTAAAGTTCAACAGCTTCATTAAGATTACTCAAAGCTTCTTTTTCTGTAGCTCCTTGAGAAACTACTCCAAGTTCAGGACAAAGTGCAACAAAGTAAAGTTCTCCTTTAGTAATAACAGCAGAAAATTCTTTTTTCATCAAATCACTAAAGTACTCTTCTTTTTTGTTAAATAAATAGTTACACTTTTTAGTCAAATCCACAAAAACTCCTCCTTGAAGAACAAAACTAATTTTGTGCTTTAAAAGAATTCGGAACTAATTTGCCGACGTGATTTCACTTCTTCAATGCAACTTTTTTGTATTCCCTAACCAAAATACCAATGTGCTTGTCAAGAGAGAATTTCTTTAAAGTATTAACCGCTTCTTTCTTTAATTTTAATACCAGTTTTTCATTTTCAAGTATTTCAACTAATTTCTCATCAGGCGTTGAAGAGTATGTCTGCACAAACCCCTTGAACATTTCTTTTACAGGAATATTTCTGATTAATACTGGTTTTCCAAATGAAGCTGCTTCAATTATAACTAACCCAAATGTTTCAGAGAATGAAGGTAGCCAGAATAAATCACACATAGAGTAAGCGCATGCCAAATCTTTCTTATATAATGCTCCGGTAAAAGTAAGATTTGTATTCTTGCTGTTCTCAACAAGTTCGTTAATTTCATCCTTGTTCTTTAGGTAAGGTAAATTAGGGACTTTTCCAACCCACACAAAATTGTACTGTGGCATTGCTTTGGCTGCCTCAGCAAATTCAAACACCCCTTTTCGGTATTGAATTGAAGCAACGCAAAGAACAGTTTTCTTTCCATTATTCAACTTATATTTTGATTTAAATGAATTGATTTCTTTACCAGTGACTTTTGGAAATCTATTCTTATCCAAAGGATAAGGGAGTGAAACAAGTTTCTTTTTTAATAAAGGATTTTTTGATAATTCTCTCATTATATGAGGTGAAGTAACAAACACTTTTTCACACGAAATATAAAATGTGCTTAATCCAAAATCAAGCATACTCAAAACCATATCAGGAACTAACCCTTGAACTTCCCCGCTAGTCATGTGAGTTGAAGTAACCACTGGAGTTCGTGGCTGGTGAAGTTTCATTCTCGCTAAATTCTCAGGTCTGCAACTGTGAACATGAATTAGATCATATTTATCATCAAGTTTTGAATCAATACTAACCTTAATCCCTCTTTTTGAAAGCTCTTTTGCAACAATATCAGCATAAACTCTTATTCCTGAATCAGGATTTTCATTAACAATAAAAAGTACTTTCATAAAAAAAACTCACCAAAAATTAAATTATTGCTTAGCCTTTAATTCCTTAAACTGTAACGGAGAACCAAACGCCAAAACATTAGAAGGAACATCACTATATATTAGTGTCATCGCACTCACCAAACTATTTTCTCCAATTGTTACTCCTGGCAGAATAAAACTTCTCGCCCCAATTAATACATTTTCTTTTAGGGTAATAGTGCCGTACCTAAACTCTTTGGTATTAAATTCATGACATGCAAAAAAAGCATCTTGACCAATAACACAGCCATCCCCAATAGTAATTAATTCAGGAAAGAAAATATCTACTTTAAACTGAGGCATTATTTGCACATTTTTTCCAATTTTTATTCCCATTAATCGGTAAAAGAAAGGCTTTGATTTTATTGGAGCTATTGAGGCAGTTTTTGCCAACAACCAGTTAAATGCAACTCTGTGAAAAGGTTTTATTTTCATCCACGCATAAGAACTTTCACCAATACTTGACTCGATTTTTGTTATATTTCTCATGTGCAGTAAGTAAGGCTTTTGATATTAAAAACATTTATGCCCAAAAAAGCAATACAGCAGGTTTATAAATAACTTTTTTGATTCTATTAGTTATGCAAAAAGCAAAAAGCGAAAGAACTACAAAAGCTAAATCAAAATCAATTGTAGCAAAAAAAGAAGTTGCATTAAAATCAAAGAATTACTCTTTAATTGATAAATTGTTAGGGTTTGCTGAACTAGGAAGACCAATTGAGTGGAGCAAGTCACTATTAAACATGGGCCTTGGGGCATTAATGGCATTTTACATTTATGGGGCAGGAGTAAATTTATTCACTTTTGTAGAAGGATTCTTTTCAGTTGCATTCCTTTGGTCAGGGCTTTACGCACTAAACGATTGGACTGACTGGAAAATTGATGCAATTCATGATGTAAAAAAATTTAGACCAATTCCAAGCGGCAAAATAACTCCAAGCCAAGGATTGAATTTCTCACTTTTGTTAATTTTAGCTTCCTATTTGATTGCATTTTCTTTAAACAACACTCTATTAGTCGGCTGCTTGACAATAATGGTAATTAATCAATTTCTTTACACAATGAAGCCATTTAGGTTCAAATCAAGAAAAGTTCTTGATGTAATCAGCGGTTCAATGGTTAACCCCATATTTAGATTCACTTCAGGATTAGTTTTGTTTATTGGGGCAAATCAATTATTTGGCAGTTTACTTCCAATTTTACCCTATATTTTTGTAGTGGGAGTTCAGTTTGGAGGATATTCTCTATACCGATTGTTCTCAAAGAAACATGATACAAAACTCAATATGAAAAGCAGTGTTGCTTTGATTTCTGAAGAGCGAATAAAAAGAGCTTCATATATATCACTTGGAGCAGCAGTTTTGGCTTACATTGGGCTATTGATTAATGGATTATTTTTCAGAATTGAGTGGCTTGGATTTTTGCCTCCGCAGTACATTTGGCCAGCTGTTTTGACAGCTTTATTTACTCCAATGCTAAAAGGTGCAATACTTGACCCAATGCATGCAGATATGTCAAAATATTACCGAAGAGCATACATTTTTGCAATAGTATTTATTGCTGCAAATTTAGTAGTAATCACAGTCTTTCCTTAAATAAAAGAATTAATTATAATTCAGATTCTAATTTAATATAAAAAAAGCCTTTTTGATTGCCCTAATTTTATCTACTCTATTATCAAGCCAATTTTTTAATAATTTCAAAAAAAGATTTAATGTTTTTAAAAAAACTTTTATTTTTGAAAAAAAGATTTTGTACTGCCCAAAAAATAGGGCAGCCAAAAAAATGAATAAAGAACTTTATGATCTAGCTCTTTGTCTCAAATATCTCTTTTTTCTTTTCATTCTTTTAGTTTTTTTCTTACACCATTTCCATCTTTGTCTAGCATGAGTTTTTTTGAATCTGCTAGAATCCTTTGTTCTTGTAGCCATTCATTTTCACCATTTTGAAAAACTTATTATATAAAATGAAAGAAATAAGCTTTATAAACCAACGCACGAGATTGATTTTTTGATTCAAACCAATTAAAGTACACTAAATTTGCACTTATTTTTTCAAAATTATTTTTGCAAGCTCTACTTTTTCCCCATCTGTTAAAGAAGCAACTAATTTCTTCATCAATTTCTTTTTTGGGCCATCAGAGAGGCTATGGAAGTAATCCAAAGCCATTTCTTCTATCTCATTATTCATACAAATCCCTGATCTTAAACTATAATTTATTATTTTTGTTCCTTTAATGCTTTTGCTTCCTTAACTAAACCAAAAAACAAGGGCGAAGGATGCTCAAGTTTTGATTTCAATTCAGGATGTGATTGAGTTGCAGTAAAGTAAGGGTGAACACTTTTTGGCAGTTCAATATACTCCACAAGCAAACCATTTGGAGATAATCCACTTAAAACTAATCCATTCTTTTTTAGAATCTCATGCATTGCGGGATTGACTTCATATCTGTGTCTGTGTCTTTCAGATGACTTAAGTGTCCCATAAAGTTCACTAACAATGCTTCCTTTCATTAAATTGGCTTCATAAGCACCAAGCCTCATTGTTCCCCCTTTACTAGTTACTTTCTTTTGCTCATCCATTAAAGTAATTATATTGTTTACAATATTTGGATTCATTTCAGTTGAATTAGCATCAATTAAATTACATTTATTTCTTGCAAATTCCACTACTGCTGCCTGAAGGCCAAGGCAAATTCCAAGGAAAGGAATTTTATTTTCTCTAGCATATTTTATTACTTCAATTTTTCCTTCCCAACCCCTGTTTCCAAATCCACCAGGAACAATTATTCCATTCAAATCCTTCATTGCATCAGAGATACTTTGCTTTTTAGTTTCAATACTTTCAGTATCAATCATTTTAATGCAAACTTCAACATCCAAATTGGCTGAACAATGATGAAGTGCTTCAACTACACTAGCATAAGAGTCTCCTAAAGCAGTATATTTTCCACAAATCCCAATATTTAGTTTATTTGGAACTGCGCATGATTTAATATCAACCATTTTCTTTGCAAGTTTATCCCAATTAGGAATTCCATCTTCAGGAATGTCTAAATGCAATTTATTAGAAATTATTTTTCTTACTCCTTGCTCATCAAGTTCTCCAGGAATTAAATAAACACTAGGCACATCAATTGCAGTTATTACTGAATCTTCATGCACATTACAAAATAAAGCAATTTTTTTCTTCATTTTTTCTGATAAATATTCAGAGCATCGGCAAGCAATTATATCAGGCCAAATACCAATTTCATTTAATGCTTTAACACTCAATTGAGTTGGCTTTGATTTTTGTTCATTTACCCCTGTAGGAATTGGAACATATGAAAGGTGTGCAAACATTACATTCTCCCTTCCCTTCTCCCAAGCTAATTGTCTTACTGCTTCAAGATAAAGAGAGTTTTCCATATCCCCAACAGTTCCTCCTATTTCAATCAATAAAACATCACAGTTCTCTTCCTTTGCAACATTGTAAAATCTATTTTTTATTTCATCAGTAACATGAGGAACTAACTGAACAGTTTTTCCCAAATACTCTCCTTGTCTTTCTTTATCAAGAATTGATTTGTATATTTTTCCCATTGTTAAGTTCCATGTACCTTTTGCAGTAACATTCATGAATCTTTCATAATGTCCAAAATCCATATCACATTCAGTTCCATCGTCAAGAACAAAAACTTCACCGTGTTCAACAGGATTCATTGTACCTGGATCCACATTAAGATAACCATCGCACTTTACTGCAGCGCACTTATATTTTGAGGATAAAAGTTTTCCTATAGAAGCTGTTAAAATTCCTTTTCCAAGTCCAGAAATTACTCCCCCAGTGACTACAATAAATTTAACCATTCTTCCCCACCCCAAAAACAAACAAATTTTTCAAAAACCAAACCTAATTCTACTACAATCAATTATTTGAACTAAATTTTGGTCCACCAATTAGTAATAGTAAAACTCCCACCTTCTTTAAAAAAGTGCTGTCCTAATTAATGAGAGTTTGTCTTTTCTAAAGATTAAAATACTAGATACAATGTATATTTCATTGAGCCCTTTACTATTTAATTTTTTATTATTTCTTTATTATCCCAGTTTTCTGCAATTTCCATAGTGAGGCATATATTCCTTTCTTCTTTGAGAGCTCCCTGTGGGTTCCTATTTGTTCCACAGTTCCTTTTTTCATTACAATTATCTTATCAGCATTCATTATAGTACTCAATCTATGTGCAATAATTATAGTTGTTCTACCCTTCATTAATTTTTCAAGCGAAAGCCTGATTTCATATTCAGTTTTTGAATCAAGAGAACTAGTTGCCTCATCAAGAATGAGTATTTTTTTGTCAGCTAAAACTGCACGAGCAATACTCAATCTTTGTTTTTCTCCGCCAGAAAGCTTTATCCCCCTCTCTCCAACAACAGTATTTTCTTTTAAGGGCAAACTATTTACAAACTCAAACAATTGAGCCACTTTTAGAGCGTTAAATACTTCCTCTCGCGTAGCACTCGGATTTGAAAATAAAACATTGTTGTAAATAGTGTCATTGAACAAAACACACTCTTGGGGAACAATACTCAATTCATTTCGCAAAGATTCCTGAGTAACTGTATTAATATTTTTTCCATCAATTAAAATTTCTCCTTCTTGAGGTTCATATAACCGGTAAAGCAATTTTACAATAGTTGTTTTTCCGCCCCTGAATGACCTACAAAAGCAACTTTTTCATAAGGTAAAACAGTCAAATTTAAATTTTGAATTATTTTTTTCTTATTAGTATATCCAAAATTTACTCCTCTAAATTCTATTTTACCTTCTTTAACACTCAACTTTTTAGCATCAATTTTATCTTTAATTTCAGACTCAGTTTTCTTGTATTTCACTACAGCATCAAGGTCAGCTAATCCTTCATATAATCTCCTTACCCCCCAAAAGAATTCATATAATGGAAGAGTCAGACCAATGTAACTGGTATAAATAAAAACAACTGAACCCATTGTCAAGTCACTCGCCAAAAACCGAATAATTGTAAAATACATTATAGCAATTGTCCCAAATCCAATTATCATAACGTGCCCTGCTTCAGTAGTATTATAATAATTCCAAAACTTCAACCACTTTTGGGAAGTCACAACAGATATTTTATCAAACAGCTCTTTCATTCTATTTTCTTTTCCAAAGTTTTTTACAGTTTCAATATTTGTAAAAGTATCGCTAATAAATGCTTTTTCATAATCTTCCTGTTCATTCTTTTTTACATTTGCTTCCTGCTGTTTCTTTAGTAGAATTACACTATATATCATGAAAATTAAAGCCATTCCTACAACAACAATCGCAGAACTAATATCAAAAAAAGCAATTACAATAAAACCAATTACAAGTTTTATAATCAAGGGCCCGCCGTGAAAAGTAAAAAAATCAGTTAAACTTTCAACACTCTTCCCACTTCTAATTAACCTTGAAATCAAACTTCCTGTTCTATTTGAAGCATGAAATCTGTGAGAGAGTTCAATTAAATGATCAAAAATATCTTTTTTGATATCCTTCATCATATCTACTTCAAGCTTGTTTAGAAACAATAATCTTAGGTAACGTAAAATTCCAGCAACTAAAACAGTAAGGAAAAATACAATTCCTAAATTGATTGCAATTTGTACAAAAGCATCTTTTGTAATTTTTAGAGCAGCAAAATCAGTTCCTGAATCAATTATAAGTTTGTAAATATAATTTTGGCCGAATTCAATTAAGTAACCAAAAGTGATTAAACTCATTACAAAAATGAACATTACCCAATAAGGTTTAGCAATTTTGAAGTAATACTTCAAATCATCCATTATGTTATTTTCTACTACTTTAGCCATATTAATTCATTGAATAATTAGAAATAAGAATAGAATTGATGAATAAAATTAGTTGAAATTTACTTTTCAATAATACTTTCGCCAGTCATTTCTTTTGGCTTTGCAATACCTAAAATATCAAGTACAGTAGGAGCAATATCTTCTAACCCCTTACCTTTCTTTAGCTTTGCTTTCTTGTATTTCTCTTCAGGCGAAACTACAATTAACGGAACTGGATTTAAAGTGTGACTTGTCCTCCACTCAATTGTCTGATCCTCTGCATTTCCATGATCAGCAAAAACAAGTGAAGTATATCCATTTGGAAGGGCTGCATCAATTATTTTCCCAGTGCATTCATCAACTGCTTCAATTGCTTTATGAATTGCACTTGTAATCCCAGTATGACCCACCATATCACCGTTAACTAAATTTATTACAATAAATTTGTACTTATTCTTTTTAATCTCTTCAACTAATTTCGCAGTTATTTCGTAAACACTCATTTCTGGCTTCAAATCATAAGTTGCGACCTTGGGAGAAGGAACCATTATTCGGTCTTCATTTTTATTAGGGATTTCAACTTGTCCATTAAAGAAAAAAGTAACATGAGCATATTTTTCAGTTTCACTAATTCTCAATTGACTTAATCCTGCATCAGCTATTACTTTGCCAAGTAAATTATCAAGTGAAACATCCTTGAATGCAACGTGAGCATTCATTGGGGTATAAAACTGAGTCATTGCAGTGTAATAAACTTTTAGAGGTTTTCTCTCCCACCCTTCAAACTTTTCTTCAACAATACTTTTAGTTAATTGTCTAGTTCTGTCAGTTCTAAAATTAAAGAAAATAACTGAATCATTTTCTTTTATTCCATTGTAATCTGTCTTTTGCATTGGAACAATAAATTCATCAGTAATATTTTTTGCATGACTTTCTTTAATTGCAGTAATTGAATCACTAAATTCAGTTTTTGCTTCTCCAAGAACTAAACAGTTGTACGCTTCATGAGTTCTTTCCCAGCGATTATCCCTATCCATTGCATAAAATCTTCCACTAATTGTTGCTATTTCCCCAAAACCTAGTTGCTTTAATTTATCTTCAACAATTTTTACATTCTTCAAAGAATCCGTTACAGGAGCATCTCTCCCATCAGTAATTGCATGAATTTTTACATTTTTTAATCCCTGTTTTTTACATAAATCCAATATGGCAAGCAAGTGATTCAAGTGAGCATGAACTCCTTCAACTTGAAATAATCCAATTAAATGCAGAGTCGAATTATGATTTTTAGCATTATTAATTGCACCTAAAAAAGCTTTATTAGCAAAAAAAGTTTTGTCCTCAATACTTGCATCTATTTTTGCTAAAGACTGAAAAATTATTCTACCTGACCCAATAGTCATATGTCCTACTTCAGAATTTCCTTGATATCCTTTTGGAAGTCCAACAGCTAAGCCACTTGCATCAAGTAAAGTATTAGGATATTCTTTCATGAGTTTATTTGTGACAGGAGTTTTTGATTCTAAAATAGAATTTTCTTTAGGATCTTTTCGATAACCCCACCCATCTCTAATAATTAGAATTACTTTATTCATCTCAAATCAACTGCCAACCAGTCTATACAAACATCATTAGGTTTAAATTTCTATTTTAAACAATTTTTCTAAACTTGAAAGTTTCTGATAACTGTCTTGCTCTTAGAGGATTTGATTTTTTTAACATTTTAAATAAAATAACTACATCTGCTTTAGTAGGAACAAGTTTTGATGCTTTTGCTTGCTTTAGATCCATATGCATCAGTTCATCAAAGTGTCTAATGATTTCAACTTCTCTTTTTGTAAGCTTGGAAGCAGAAACATCCAAAAGAGCATTTGTAAGAGTTTTAGTTAAATTATAATTTATTTTTTCTGACTTAAACTTTGTAGTAAATGCAGCCTTTTTAGCCCGAGTTAATGCATGCCTAACCCTGACCCCATAAACTTCATTTAATTCACTTTCATTTGCAAGTGAAGAGGCAGTGCGCAAATTGCGAACAAACCTAAGATTCTGCTTATCCACAATTTGACCCATTTTTACTACCACCAAATATTTTCACATTTTTTTAAATATTTCAAGGATTCCTGAAATTATTTCCAACAAACTTAGCTTTTGCGCCAAGCTCTTCCTCTATTCGAAGCAACTGATTATACTTAGCTAATCTTTCACTTCTGCAAGGAGCACCAGTTTTTATTTCGCCGGTTCTAAGTCCAACTACAAGATCAGCAATGAAACTGTCTTCTGTTTCTCCGCTTCTGTGTGAAACCATAACTCCCCACCCAGCAGACTGAGACATTTTGCAAGCATTGATTGATTCAGTGATTGAACCAATTTGGTTTACTTTCAATAAAAGTGCATTAACTGCTTTCTTTTTGATTCCTTCTTTTATTCTTTTAACATTTGTAACTAACAAATCGTCTCCAACAATTTGAACTTTGTCTCCGATTAATTTAGTTAATTTTGCGTAAGAATCCCAGTCGTCTTGATCAAACGGATCTTCAATTGAAGCAATATCATACTTATTTGCAAGTTCAGCATAATATTTTATCATTTCATCTCCGCTTTTCCAAGTAGCTTCTTTGCTCTTGAAAGTTAAATTATATGCTTTTTTATCAGCATCAAAAAACTCTGAAGCAGCTACATCCATTCCAATTCGAACTTTTCCTTGGTAACCTGCTTTTTCAATTGCAATAGTCAGTAAATCAAGTGCTTCATGTGCATCCTTAACATTAGGAGCAAATCCACCTTCATCTCCCGCATTAATTGCATTTTGTCCGTACTTCTCTTTTATTATTCCTCTTAAAGTATGGAAAACTTCCGTACCATATCTTAAACTTTCAGAAAAATTTGGTGCATCAACGGATAGTAACATAAATTCCTGCATTGCAAGTTCGTTGCCTGCATGCTTCCCTCCATTAATTACATTAAAACTTGGCACAGGCAAAAGTACATCTTTTACTCCTGCAAGGTCAGCAATGTGCTGATAAAGTGCAACGCCCTTACTTTCAGCTCCGGCTTTGCATACAGCCATTGAAACTGCCAAAATTGCGTTAGCCCCAAACTTTGATTTATTTTCAGTTCCGTCAGCGAAAATCATTTTTTCATCAATCTTAACTTGCTCTGTTGGATCCATTCCTAAAACTAAAGGAGCAATATATTTGTTTACATTCTCAACTGCTTTTAGCACTCCTTTTCCCATATATCTTTTCTTATCTCCATCTCTAAGTTCTAAAGCTTCATAAATTCCAGTACTTGCTCCACTTGGAACAGATGCTCTAAATAATCCTTTTTCAGTTATTACATCACATTCAACAGTTGGATTTCCTCTTGAATCCAATATTTCTCTTGCTTTTACATTTAGTATCTTTGACAT
>JAVHOV010000027.1:0-9320 GCA_036170245.1 archaeon
TAGGAGGGCAACCTCCTATTTATTCCTTTATAAAGGATTTCTACAAAACCTAAATTGAGTTAAAAATCACTTTACCATAAGAAAATATAACAACTTTATTTCAAAGGCAAATATAAATACTCATAAAAATATTATTTCTTTAAGTCTTGATAACATGGATATTTTAATTTATGTAATATTTTTGCTTGGAAGCTATTCAATAGGGTACGGACTAATAAGAGCAGGTTTTCCAAAAGTACAAAAAAGAAAGTTCATTGAAAAAATTGCTTTAGGATATTTTGGAGGACTTATTTTATTTGCAAGCCCTTTTCTAATAACCACTATGTTCAACCTTAAGGATACTTACTATCCATTGGTTTGCTTAATTATATTTTTCATTCTGTTACTAACCTTAATATTGAAAAGAACTATTCTTAATGAAAGCGAGGAATTAACCAAAGCAGAACAAATAGAACTGGACAAACTTAACCCCTCCAGCAAAAACTATTCAAAACCAGTCAATTATGATGAATTGATTAAAGCCACAAAGGAAATCAATGAAGAAGAAATCCAATCAATAGATGCCAAATCAGCTAGCAAAAATAAAATCAGCTTTGATCAGGGGCTAATGGTTAAGTCAAGAAAGAGAGAAGGACAAGTATTTAAAGAAGAAAATAAAAATATTATAAGCCAAGTTAACAATGAAACTAAGAAATTGGAGAAAACTCAAAGCGAAGAACAAAAGAATTCAATGTTAGCAAAATTAAGGGAATATGCCCAGGAAATTAATAATCCTAAAAAAGAAGACAAAGCAAAAAAGAAGACAGCTGAAGACGAGGATAGTGCAAATGAAGAAGAACTGTTGAATATGTTCAAAGATGAAGAGATGTGATGAATGATGGATCCGCAAGTACCTAGAAGATTAGCTAGATTTTACAGAAATTCCGATGCTAAAGAACAGCAGGAAAATAATGAATATGATCAGCAGACTCCTCAAGTCTCCCCCCAAAGCAGATTTGAACGAAAACAAAATGAATCTGAAGAAAATTATGATTTAGATAAACCAAAAGGAATTCCATCAATGGATTATAGTGATGTTAATCTTGAAGCAGATAAAAAAAATTTAGATGAACTAAAAAAACTGCAGGAAAAGAACTTAGTTGAAAAACTTGCCTTAGGCGAAATAGAGAAATTCAAAATGCAAAACAAAAGAATGCCTAATTCAAAAGAAGAAGAACAGATTGCTGAAAACTTGTATAAACAAATAAAAGAAGATTCAACTAATTCAGAAGGAAATAGTTCGCAAGGAAGTTTAAGGGGAAGAAATAGAAGAGGAAGAACCAACGAAACTCAAAATGCTGGACAAGGCTTTGGGGAATCTCCTGAAGAGGAACAAGTACAACCCATAGCACCAACCCAAACTCAATCTTCAGATGTATCTGATATTAAGGATTTATTTGGAGAAGAGAACGAGGAAAAACAAACTAAAGGAAAGCAAAAAGATGAATTTGACGTTGATTTAAGTGATATGAGTGAAACTAGTTCTGAGGGGGACGACATAAACCAAATAGAAGACCTTGGCACTGAAGAAAAATCTATTTGCCCAAACTGCAAAAAACCAACTGAAAAAGTAGTTTATTGTTCAAAGTGCGGAACAGCATTTTGCTCTAATTGCGCAAAAACACAAGGGACTGATAAAGTCTGTCCTAAATGTGGAACAAAAATAAAACTATAAAAAATAGTTAATTAATTAACTTATCTTACTGGCACAGGACTAGTAATGCCATCCATCAGGACACAATTGAACTCATTATCAGTCCCATCGGTTATACTAGTAAAAATATTTGCTTTTTTTGAAACCCATATATCAAGCCCTAAAAGGAAACTTGAACACGCCCCTGAATTTTCACATAAAGAAATTCTTCCCATCGCATTATCTAAAGAACCCGCATTAGGAAAAACCCACTTTTCAATAACAGTAGGAAATGCTGGGGTACAAGAATAATACTCCCTTGTTACTCCTTGGGTTTTATCATTAGGATCAACTGGTTTATGCAAGGCAAAAACCATTGTCAAAAATTTTTGCTCTCCCTGAAGACCCCCTTCCTTTGTAATAAAGAAAATATAATCAAATGAATTATCAAAAGGCTTCAAAACAGCGTAAAGAGTACGTGCAATATTTTTTTGAGTGTCTAAGGTAATCTTTACTTCCTCAGTGCTATGTTCAGCATAATCTTCCTTAATCATTGCAAATAAATAATCAAACTCATCAGAGGAATTAACCGTTACGCCAGGAGTAATTATTCTCCCATCACGGGTGATATTAACATAAGTAAGGACTTTTAATGCATCCGAAGCAAAATCGCTTGAATAAAAAGAATTAAGCATAGCTTCCGAACTTAAACCATAATTTATTGCAAAATAAAATAAACCCGTTCCAAGCGCAGAAACAATTGCAACAAAGAATAGAGAATCAACTAAAGCTGCCTGTCCGCTTCTTTCACTAAAAAAAGAATTCATTCCCACACCACCATTGCCATAACAGCAGGAACAATTAAATTTTGAGTGGCATTAGCATTAAGGGTTTGAACTTGAATTGGTTGCTGAACTGCAATTGGATAAAATCTTACTGAATATTCTTTATTGAGTATTTTAAGTTCGCCACCAATATCTTTCGCAAAATTGGATCCGCCAATTTTTAAATAACTGCAGTAAAAACTTTTTTGACCCCCAGCTTCATTTGGCTGGCTTAAGAAACTAAAACCAGAGTTTGGAATATCTGCTACATCCAATTGGGAAGCTTGTTTAAAATCTTCAATAACTTTTTTCAAATCAATATCTGAACTGTAAATTGCAACAATAAAACTATAAGGATAACGCTTTATTTTCATTGATGAGCAACGCTTATCAAACTGATCCCAATTTAAGATTAAAGAATCTCCCTTCAAATCTCTTGCAACCGAAGTCATATCTATTTGCTTCTCAATAAATAAATTCTTGTCATTATAAGTATTAAGAGTTAAAACAAAAATACTAAAGAAAATAACTAGCCCTGTAACAATAGGTATTAAGGAAGGCAAATCATCCCCAATAGGTCCAATAAATCCTCGTTCAAACACTTTATTTCACCTAACTTTTCTAACAATAAAAACAATTCCTAAATTAATAAAACTATTTAATTGATTAATTGTTTGCATATTCGGGAAACATTGTAACACAATCCTTCCAAGTGTAGTTCTTTGTTTTTGAACTATTATCAGAAGAAGGCAAAATTATATTAAAACAGGAATCAATTGGAGTGTCTTGAGTTTTATTATCAAGCAAAGTCATTTTGTAGCAGCCAACACGGAAAATATTCATTAAACAATTATTTGGCTCTTTCTCAGTGGCACAAGGCACAACATATATTCTCTTCTTTCCTCCAACCACTTCACTCAATGCAACAAACCCGTTTGGAGAAGCTGCATTCGCCCCAATAGTAGCTGCACGAGGATAAAGCAAAATTGAATTTACATTATACTGATTTGCTTTAATCACAGTAAGATCAGTCAAAAAACCAGGGTCTATTAAAACAAACTCAGCCTCGGAAATAATTGATTTTGCTGAAATAATATTCTTCTTTGTAGGATCTGGAAGAGAATTTGCCTTTTGAACTTGGTGTTCACTAACACGCATAACTAAAACATTAGTCGAAGGATTATCAATACTTTCTGAAGATACACTTTGCTTTATGAATTCAAGATCATAAAAGAAAGGAGCACTATTTACCCCATAAACCAATTTATCAGGAATAGTTGTTTGCTTAAATGAACATAATAAATCAGTAGTGGATTGATCAGCAACAATTTTTACATCATAACTAAGTACCGCATCAGCAGTTCTTTGCAGACCAACAACTGAAACAAAATTAAGAAACATGAATGCTACTGCCCCTATTCCAACCGCAAAAAACAGCATTTGCATTTTGCTCATAATAAATCCTAGCATTTCACATACACCTTAAAAAATTTTACAAACTTAATTATGCTTTATAATAAACACAAATCTTTGGAAACATATCCCCAACTGAAGAAATATTTCTAATAACATAACTCCCTGGCAAAAACTGACCCTGCGCGGTAGGATCAACTGTTCTGTTATATCCCGAACCTTGCAAAGTTGTATCTGTACAAGTATCTCCTGTTTGAAAATTTGTATAAGGAGGAAGATTCAAGCACTTTCTTTTAGTTGACCCGGGTAAATCGGAAGAAAATTTCATTATATAACACTCATTACTAGCAAATCCACAAACAGCAGAACATACAGTACTTGTTTGTTCAGTGTATATTTGAAGCATTGATTTTTTTGAAGAAAAGCAAGAACCCTCTGGACGAAATGTCAAAGGCGAAGAACTCATTCTTGAAACACTATCCTCAATAGCCAATTTGAATTCAGTCATTTCTCTATCAACACTATTTAAACACACTTGTGTATTAACATCATCTAAAACAACATAGCCCACAACCATTACAAAACTCATTATGATAACAGCAACTAATAATTCAAAAGGAGCAGCAGCTTGAGCCCTTTCTCCTAATTGGAGAAAGCTTTTTGTAAAAGAGTTAACAAAACTAAAAAACCAAACCATTCTCTAAGCACCTAAAATAAATAAAATGTAAATTTACTGATTTTGACCGGTCGTCTTAGCAATAGTTTTTTGAGTAGAACTAAAAATTGGTTTAACTACTACAACTAATAATAAAGCTGCTATCACAAAAACTAAAATCATGTAAATTGAACCAAAGTCGCCTGCACCAGTCTCTTCCAAAAGTAAAGAATCCTGTTTAATGTTTTTATTACACATTAATAAATCACTAAAAGAATAAGAGAGAAAAGAAGTATATAATACTTCTTTTCCAAAAACTTTCAACTAATTTTAACTTGTTCTCTTTGTTGGAATTACTACACAACAAACAACATTCTCAGAGCAAGTTACATCAATTCCATCTAAAGGGGCTGCAAGTCTTTCTAATGCTTTAGACATGTCATCAGGAGTAGGCTTACAAATTACAATTCCTGCAAATGTCTGCTTCTGCTGAGTACCAACATATTTGATATAAGTTCCATCACCAACATCAATATCAGTAGCTGTAAGACCACCCATTACAAATATGAACGACTCTGCATCCAAATCAGTTGCTAAAGCCATATCTGATTGATCAATAGCAGTATTCTTCTTTAAAACAAAATTTCCAATTGGCTGCTCCCCGCTAGGGTTAGCTGATTTTACAGCGTCAGAAATAGCTGATAACGCATCAGTATCCTGTCCAGTTAATACTCCTCCAATTACTTGCATTAAAACCATTAAAATAGCAAATGCCACTACACCGGCAATCATCAGTTCGAAAACACTGAAAGCCTGTCCCTTTTGGTTAATCATCCAAAAATCACCTTTGAATTAATAAACGCTTTCTAATATTTAAATGCAATGGTAAAACAGCAAAGAAGAAGCAAATAGATCTCTAAAATACAAGCCAAAAAAATTAGTTTGCAGGAATTATTTTCCCAAAGGAAATTAAGCACTGGTTACAGCAGCTAGACCAGCTTTCAGGAGGAGTTCTAAGGTCACAGCCTTGAACAGTGGTACACTGGGCATAAACAACCATTTTGATATTTTGCGTGAATTGTACTCCTTTCTCATCACTGCTTGTAACTGCCGAACCGCCTCTTGAGGAAAACTTAAAACAATTTTGACTCAATTGAGTCCAGTTCTGCAAATCACTTGAATCAACAGCATACTTATTGGTAAAAGTCAGTTCACTTGATTTTAAAACAGCCCCTGTAGGAGAATTAACTGCATTTTTTACTAGAGTAATAAAATCAGCTTTGGATTGAACCACTACTTGGCCTTGGAAATAATTTAATGCAGAAAGAATAACTAAAAGAATTGCAAGTCCAATCACTGAATCAATCATTAAACGAAAAACTGCTTCAGCCTGAGCCCTTTGCTCTTCGAGCAAAGCCCTCGGGGAATTAAAGCCTTCGGCGTGAGCCTCTTTTTTAGTAGGAAATTTTTCAAGAATTTTTTTAAGTTTAGTCAAGCTAATCATGCTCCGCCAAACATTATTGTGCTAATTGCAAGATTTGCTGCAATTGTAGTAATTAAATAAACTGCCATTGCAACAGGAAGTCCTTTTGCCAAATTCAATCTGAATACTAATTCATTATCTTCCTTTATTTTTGAAGTAAAATAAGTCAAAATTATTACAATTAAAGCAACGTAAATTCCAACTATTAACATGTACTCTAAGGGAGTTGCAAATGATCTAAATGTATCAAAGTTAACTTTGAATATAGATTGCATGTTAAATGCTCCTCCTCCAAGGCTTTGAGCACTCTGTCCTATTGTTTCAATATCTGCTTCAGGAGAAGTTACTACTGAAGCAAGAGTCATTAAAACTACTTTTTGCAGAGCTGTTGTGATACCAAGAACCATTGGGGCAATAAATAACGCCATTGTCTGCATTGTTGTTGTAACATCTGAAACCATTTCCTGTAAAGATTTATTTACCTTATCCATGTTCTCCATTTGAAGTGAGAGTGACATTAAAGTTCTTGAAGCAACTTCAACACCCAAATCAACTGAGTCAACCAATAGACGCATTGCAGTACTCAAAAGTTTTGAAGGAATTCCTTTCATCGCACCATACACTGGATCAAAAACAGCATTCTCTAAAGGAAGACCCATTAATTCAATATTCTCTACAGTTTTTCCAAAAATTCTTTTACTTACAAGCAAGTTGGGCAAAAAGTCACGGGCCTGTTTGAGGGCATTTTCAACTGGTTTATTCTCCCCCATTCTTGAAGCAATCATGTACATTGATTCCTTGAACTCGTCCTCCATTTGAATTATTTGCTGTTGGGCTTGACGCTTGTAAATACTGGTAAAATATAATCCAACACAAAAAGCAAGTACTAGTGCAAAAATTGCCCCTGACCAGAAAATATACTTTGTTGTATCATTAGCTGCACTTGAAGTGAATTCTAATTTTTCTTTGAATACTCTTTGCTCTGCAGCAGCAGGAGTTACTCCCTGTTTTATTAAAAGAGTGTAATATTCACCTTGGGTTATTCCCCCGCCAAAAAAGTCATTGTTCAATTGAACCGCATACAAATCAAGACCAATTTTTTCATAATAATTAATTCCTTTTTCTTTGTAAACTTCATCAAGCTGCTTATCAGCAGGAACTAACTGGAACGGAACCATTGATAATCCAGTTTCGTCTTTTGGGAAAAGATCTTTTGGAGGGAGCCCTTCGATTGAAAGGAAGAATGAGGCTACTAAGCCGAATAATAAAATCCCAATACAAACTAATCTCACATCAACTACATTAGTACCTAATCTCATTCCCCATTTTGGAGGAAGCCCTGCAAAATTATCATCAATTATGGGAGGCTCATAGGTCGTAGGTCTTTTCTTTATTACTCCTTTTGCAAAAGTATACGCAAACATTGGAATCATTAAGCAGTAAATAAATACTAACACTGGAGTTGTTGCAAAAGGCATTGCTGAAAATGCTGAGCCAATTGGAAGAATAATTACTAGTAATAGTGGCAATAATACTCCAATATAGAATAGCATTACTGATGGCTGATTTAGGGAACGAGCATAATCCCCCATTTTTTCTTTTACACTCTCAAGAACTTCACTCATAGTTTTGTCAAGCAACTGGTATCTTTTTGCTTCACTTGGCTCCATTACACTTGCCCTAATTTTCATTAAAGCTTCTTTTAATTCAGTTGAGTATTTTCCCCAATGTATTGCCATCATATCCAATCCTTCACTAATTGAAGAGTATACTCCAATCTGAAAGTCCCAAATCAAACGCTTGAAATCATCAGCTACTTTTCCTTTACCGTGCTTTGCACTGAATTCAATTGATTTTTCCAAGTTCGGAACTAACTTCATTGACATTATCAAATACCCAACCATTTCAGGAACATAAGTAAGTGCTTTATTTTTTTCATCATCAGCTGCATTAATGGGAAAAGAATAAATCATGTATGCGAAAAATCCTATTACTCCAAAAAGAGCTATTGCCAAACCAAAAAACATTACTAACGCAGTTTCTCCCATCATGTCTTCAAGAACCCCAAGTCCTATTCCTTCCATGAATGGCAAACGAAATCCTACAAAATAAGTCATTATTAAAATAATTATTGCAGGAATTATCCCAACTACACATACCCCTTTAACTGCACTCATAAATTCTTCTGCAGTCAAATGCCACCCCAAAAACTGAATTGCTTCATTGTGCTTCTCTGAATAAACTGCTCCTCTTCCAAGACCAGGAAATTGTTTTGCAAATTTCTTGCACAAAATTACATAATCATTTTCTTTTTCAACGCCGATTTTTGTTTCGCCTTCAAAGTTTTCTGAAGAAGTAGTAATCCCGCGGTACATTTCACCCGGAGTTGTTTCATATGACATTCGCTTTTGTTGAGGCAAAAAAACACCTGCAAATAATAGAATTACTAAGTATAAAAATTAAACCTTTTTAATAAAAAATAAAAAATTAATTAAAAAAAATTATTAAAAAAAATAAATTTTATTCCCAAGAAAGAGTAGGTAAAGCACTTCCTGTCCAAACCCAATTACCATCAGCCCAGACAGGAGTTCCTACATAAACTGCTTGTGTTGAATCATAAAAGTTAGTATCTGTTGTTGAAGTAGAACAAGTTGTTCCGCATGTAGTTGCAGTATCTCCTGCTTGATCATACCACCAAAGGTTAGTTGTTGTTAAACTTCCAACAGGTGCAATATCCAAAAGCCCATTCACATCCCCAGTTGGCCCAAATACTTTTCCTATAGAAAAAGAGTTTGTAATGATACTTGGGTTTATTTCTTTGAATACTGCAGATGTTATCCCGCCAGCAGCATTTTTTATTGTATAAACATTTCCTAAATTATAACAGTTAGTAATATTTGAATCATAAACTAAACCTGAAATCCCACCAGGGCCAAAAGAATCTACACTTCCTGACATCAAATTTACATCTCCCTGATTATAAGAATTTATAATAAAACTATTCATCAAATACCCTACTAGCCCGCCAGCATACCAATAAGTCCCTATTACTTGACCTATATTATAACTATTTTGAATTGTTGATCGACTTGCAAGACCAAGTAATCCGCCTGTTCGAATGTACCCTGTTGTAGCTCCTGTTGTATAATTGTTATTTATTATTCCGCGCGTATCATACCCAATTAATCCGCCAGTACAATCAATAGTTCCAATAGTTACTCCAGTAGTATAATTTTGACTCACTATCCCTCTTTCATTATAACCTAATAATCC
>JAVHOV010000028.1:0-8848 GCA_036170245.1 archaeon
TCTAAACGCGCTAACAATAAGAAGCCACACCCTTTAGGGTGTGGTAATTCACAAATTTTAATCCATGCTGATATTTTTCATATTTTCTTTCACTTCTAATATGCTCTATAAAAAATTTTTGCATTAAATCCTTTGGGCTGGTTTTTACTAGTTTTGTCTGTTTGCCTGAATTTTTTCTTGGTAATCTTCTCATTTTTTTATCACTCAAGGAATTGTTCATATTTTTCAGAGTTGAATCTATATAAAAATCTCTTAATTTTCTGGCCTAAAAAAGAATAATTTTTCAAAACATCTGCTTTTTGCCCCTTAAATTTTTCAATTTTCTCCCCGCTTTGTGCAGGATCAAGAATAAAAAAATCATTTTTGAATTCAGTTATTACAAAAGCGTGTGTTTTAAGGTCGTCGAGTTCTGCAATAATAACTTCTGCTTTGTTATCTCCAAGTGCTTTCATTGATGCGCAAAGAAACACGGCTAAATCTTCATCATCAGCAACTTTAGCTTCAATAATTTCTTTAGGTGAAAACCAATAATTTACATTCAAATCCACTTCAACAAAACTGATTTCGTTTTGGATAAAATCAAATGTTTGTTTTAATGCACTAAAATAATCATCTTCAAATGAATATGATGCGTCTTTAAAATCAGAAATTAATGACTGAATGCTAAGGTCAGTTCCATCAACAAGCGCTTTTATTTCTCCAATTGTTCTTTTTTCATGTTCATTAATTATGTCTGAGTATTTGTTTAGCAAGTATCTGCATAGTTTAACCTCATTTTCGAGCTTGTTCATCATGTAATATTGATATCAAAGGTTTAAAAAAAAGCTTTTTTTGATACAAATGAGCTAGTATTTCAAAAAGAAGATTAAATCAGTTTAGAGAACTTCTTCTTCAAGAAGAATAGTTTGGTTCAAAGTATTTTGGGCAAAGGTTCTTGCAGCATCAATTTCTTCAGAAATACTTTTTCTAATCGCATTTTTTTCTTTCTCTGCATTCTCAATTCTTTCCTTTAAATCATTAATTTCTCTATTCAATTCTTTTTGCTTTGTAATTTCTTTTTCCAAATCACCCTTAGCAGCATTTGTTGAAATAGATTTATTTAAATCAATTTGTCTTTTTTGAAGTTCATTCATTTTCCAAAATACTTTGCCAAAGAAATCAAACTTTAATATATTTTCAAGAGCTTCAAGTCTTTTCTCTTTTTCTTTATCTTTAAGTTCAATTTCTCCTTCTTCAATTAAACCTTTCATATCTTTTAATATTTTTTTAAACAGTTCAGCCTTTGGATCTTTTTTTAATGCTAATATTGGGTTTGTAATAAACAAATCAAGCATTTCTTTTTCTTCCTTTGTAACTTTTTTTCTTCCAGAGTCAACAATCTGCTTGTATCGTGCAAGAGGTCTATCAATATTTAATAAAAGTGCACTTATTTCAAATTTTAAATCTTGTTTTGAATTTGCTAAAGTTACAAGTTCTTCTTCAGCTTTTTTTGCTTCTTGCATTGCAGAATTGTTCATTTTTGAATTTATTTTTTCTTCCTGCTTTTTTAATTCTTCTTCTTTTTGGATTATTTTTTCATTCAAAATTTCTATTTGCTTTGCAACAGCAACTAACTCTTTTTTCTTTTTCAAAGAGGCTCCTATTTTTTCCTTGAAATTTTCAAATTCAAACAAATCTTTTTCACTAATAAATTTTTGATTCATTTCATGCAAATTATTAAGCAAGTTTTGTAAAGTTTCTCCTAGTTCTTTCATTTCGTCCTTGTGATAGAAACTAGTGTAGGCAATATTTTTTCTAAAATTATTTATTTCAATAACTAATACCGCTTCGCTTCTTCCTGAATATTCTCTGTATGAGTTAATTCTGTGTTCAATCTTTGAAGAATCAATTTTTTCAAGCAATCTATTCAATTGAACAAGGAGCTGTCTTTTTGAAGTTTCAACAGCATGATTCATTCGTTCGTTTGTTTTTTCTTCAAGAGGGGTTTCATTTAATGATTTTATAATTGCTTTTGCTCGAGAGTGTAAATACTTTATTTCGGCAAGTTTTTTTGCAGAATAATCTTCGACTTCACTTCTCTTTGAAGCAAACCCTTTTTCCAAAAGAAGAGGAAGATTTTCGATGTTTGTTTTAACAACAACAGGATCCTTCTTGAACATATTTTTAAAGAACAAAATTATTTTTTCAATTAGAGAATTCATTCGCACTAAAAAGGAATCAAAAAGTATAAAAACGTCCTTTATCCATTTTTTTCTTTTAAAAACAGGGCGGTAAAATGCTTACCTTAAATTTAAAACGACTCGCTCTAATTCTTTATTTATGCAATATGAACCAGTCGCAGTTGAACGTAACGAAGAAGGCTTTTTTGATGCAATAAAAAAAGTAGCTGCTGAAGTTAAAAAAAGAGATAATTTTGTTGTGATATTTCATCACGATGCGGATGGTAGTGCTTCTGGAGCAATTGCAATTAAGGCTCTTGAGAGGGAAGGAAAAAAAGTTTCTTCAATTTGTTTAAAACAATTGTATAAAGAAAATATCCCTCAAATACAAGCATTAGGGGAAAATTATTTGTTTGTCGATTTTGGGAGTGGACAACTTGATTATTTAACCGAAGCATTTGGCAATAATTATTTTGTATTAGATCACCACCAACCAATTTTAGTAAACGGAATAATGCCAAAGTGTAGTTGGCAAGTTAATCCTCTTTTGTTTGGGATAAATGGAGGAACAGAAATTTCAGGTGCTGGAGTAACTTTCTTTTTTGCGTTAGCATTAAATCCAAATAATTTTGATTTGTCTGTTTTAGGAATTGTTGGAGCACTTGGCGATATGCAGGATGCGAATAATACTTGCGCATTAATTGGATTAAACAGAAAAATTTTGGAAATTGGAAAAGAATATAAATTAATTGAAGTGAAAAAAGATTTGCGTTTATATGGTAGAGTTTCTCGCCCCCTTGTTTCATTTTTATTATTTTCTTCTAGCCCCGTACTTCCAGGTTTAACTGCTAACGAAGAAAATGTAAAAGCTTTTCTAACAGGGTTAGATATTCCTCTTCGTGATCCTTATACTGAAAAGTGGCTTGCATATAATGATTTAGCATACTCGCAACAAAGAGAATTAACTAGTGCACTTTTAGTTTTGCTTTTAGAAAATGATACTCCTGAATGGAAAATAGCTGAATTAATTGGTGAAGTTTATACTTTTACAAAAGAAAATTCTTCCTCTCCGCTTTATGACGGAAAAGAATTTTCAACAATGCTAAATGCTTGTTCAAGAAATAAACACTCAGAAATTGCGCTAAGTGTTTGCAAAGGAGACAGAAATGAAGGGTACTCTAAAGCAGTTGCTCTGATGGATGAACATAGAGAAAACTTAAGAAGAGGAATTGAATTCATAAAACAAAAAGGAATTGAAGAAAAAAGTTCATTTTATTTTTTTGATGCAGGTACTACAATTGATGAATCAATTGTTGGAGTAATTGCAGGAATGCTTTATGGGTCAATAATTTCTGAAAACAAACCCATTATTGCACTCGCACGAAATTCAGACGGAACAACAAAAGCAAGCGGGAGAGGAACAAGTGCTCTTGTTCGAAGAGGATTAAATATTGGCGGAGCACTAAAAGAAATTTCGCAAGTTGTTGAAGGTGTTGAAGGGGGCGGGCACAGAATTGCAGCTGGCGCAAAAATTCCTACTGAAAGGTTAGAAGAAGTACTTAATTTGCTTGAAGAAAAATTTAAAGAACAGCTTGAATTATGAATTAATTTTGAATGTTTTTTGCCTCGACTTTAGGGTTAATAAAAAGCTTTTTAACAGAGTAGATTATTAGGTTATTACCAAAGCTTAGGGGTTGACTTGAAATGATAACAAAGAAAGACACTGAGAGTGACATTAAAGAATTTTTGAAAGCAAAAGTTCCTGAAGTAGAAAAAGGAATTGAAAATTATATTCCAAGAAAAGCAACTGCTAAGTGGATTGAAAGTATTTTAGGAAAAACTGTTTTTGAATTAGATTTGCCAGCTTATACAAAAGGAGTAAATGACCCTATTTGGGATTTGCTTGATAGGGGCGGAAAAAGATTTAGGCCCGTAATGACGTGTATTGTTACAGAAGCTTTAGGCGGTAGTTGGGAAGATGGATTGAAAGTTGCTCCAATTGTAGAATTAATTCATAATGGATGTGTTGAAGAAAATGCTCTTGTGTGGATGGCTGACGGGGCGCCAAAAAAAATGAAAGATGTTCAAGTTGGGGACTATGTTATTTCTGTTGATAAATTAGGTCAATTGAAAGAAAGAAGAGTTTCTTGTAAGCATAATAATGGGGTAAAAAAAGTTTTGAAAGTCGAGAGTAATAATAGAACATTAAGTGCGACAGAAGAACACCCTTTTTTAGTTGTGGAAAAATCACAACCCTACCACTACAAAGTTACTGGTGTAGTAAAAGAAAAATTGAAAAATATTTTGATTACAAAAAAAGAATCTTCTTTTTCTCTTGTTAAAAAAGCATTTAAAAAGTCTAATTTTGGAGGAGTAAATCAGCGAGCGGTATTTAATGCATTAAGGGGGTACAAAAATTGTTTTTTGCCTGAGGAATTTGTTGATTATCTGGTTGAAGAATACAAATTAGATTGGACTGATTTTGAAAAAAGTCAGGGGTTGTATGAAAAAGCAAATGTGTCATTTAAATGGAAAAGGGCAAAAAATCTTGCTAAAGGGGATATAATGGTTGTTGGAAAAAATGTTTATTCTTCACAAGGGGAATTACCATCAATTCTAATAATTGAAAAAAATTTTAAAGACAGATACTCTATTCCTAGCGAGATGACACTTGAATTGGCTCAATTGTGTGGCTTTATTGTTGGTGATGGCCACATTGCAAAAGATAAAGTAGAATTATGTATTCCTGATTTTGTTTTTGGAAGAAAAGAATATGAAGAATTAGCACAAAAAATATTTTGTGCAGAGCCCTCAAAATGTAAAGAGAAAATTACTCTTTGTTCGACCGCTTTGGTAAAATTATTTACTTATTTAGGGTTGAATGAAAATCATTTAAAAATAAAAATTCCTGATTGGGTTTTTAAATTACCTAAAGAGTACAAACTTGCGTTCATTAATGGGTATATTGATGCTGATGGAAGCACTGGAAAAATTGGAAATATTACTCTCGCAGCGGCAAATAAAGAATTAATCAGTCAATTCAAAATGTTGCTGGATAGTATTGGATTTATTACTGGAAATTTACACGAAAGAGAAGTTTCAAACGAGCATTTTACTAATTCAATAAAAAAGAAAACAATTCTTTATACTCTTTCAATAAATCAAGCACAAGCGACAAACATAACTTCATTTAATTTATATGAAAGTTTAGTTGGAGAAACTAAAGTTCTTTCAAAACAAGTTATGCTTCGACAAGAAGAAAAAGTTCCTTTTTTTCCAGAGCAGTTAAATTTTGAACAATTAGGTTTTGTTGAAGTGAGAAATATATCTGAACAAGAACCAGTACAAACTTATGATATTGAAGTGGATGAAACACATAGTTATATTTGTAATGGGGTTGTAGTTCACAACACTCTTATGTCAGATGATGTTGAAGATGATTCTATAGCACGAAGAGGAAAGCCATGCGTGCACAAAATATTTGGAATAGATACTGCGGTTAATACAGGTGCAATAATGTATTTTTGGCCAATGGCAAAAATAGTGAATAATGATTTTAATTTAACAGAAAAACAGCGAATGCAAATCTATGATTTGTATATTACAGAAATGATTCGTGTATCAAGCGGACAAGCTTGGGACATTGAATGGCACCACGGCGGGTACACTCCAAACGAAAAGCAGTACTTGAACATGTGTTTAGGAAAAACTGGAGTATTAACAAGATTTGCCTGTCAACTTGGGGCAATAATTGGAAACGCAACAAAAGAACAATACAATGCTTTAGGAGAATTCGGGCAGATTGTTGGAGTTGGATTTCAAATACAGGATGATATTTTGGAACTAACCGAAGCAGATTTTAAGAAAGGAAAGGGAAGTATCGGCGGAGATATTCATGAAGGAAAAAGAACGCTCATCATTATTAGGACACTAGAAAAAGCAAATGCTTCTGATAAAAAAAGATTAATTGAGATTCTTGATTCTCACACCATTGTTGAAGTTGAAATTCAAGAGGCTCTTGACATAATAAATAAATATGATGGAATAAGCTATTCAAAGAAAAAAGCAGAAGAATTAGTTTTAGGTGCTTGGAAGAAAGCAGACAAAGTGCTGAAGGATTCAAATGCTAAAATTTTATTAAAAAAATTTGCAGAGCACTTGGTTGATAGAAAAATATAAAAGAAGAAAAAATTCTTTAAAGTAAATTGTTTTTAAAAAGTGATTTACTTTCTTTTCTGTTTTTTAAAAAGTATCTGATTTTATTTTGTCTAATTGACTTTCATTTCTTTTCTTTTGTTGCCTGAAATTTTTTTAGTCTTATCAATCGTTCTGTTGCAAACTGATTGCTCATAAGTCTTACAAATCCTTTTACCACATTTTTTCTTTTTTTCATTTCTTCTTGCAAGTGATTTTGTGCTCTTTTTTGCCTAATTTCCCCGCCTAAATCTATACTTGCAAGGCCGTGGCCGTCAATGTTAAGGGTAGTTTTATTCTTTTTTTTAGCAATAGCAAGCCTTCCTGCGGCAAAGTTTACGTTTTTTCTAAATAATGTAGGCATACAATATATATGAATTCAGGTTATTTTTATTACTTTGGTTAAGGCAAGAACTATTATTCTTGTAAAAGTGAGTACTCTTCCAACAAAATCAGTTTCAACTCCTTTATTGAAATAATAAGGAGTGTTTTCAACAACAAAATTCATTTCACCAACTCTTAATACTTTTTTTTGTTTAGGGTTTATTTTAAACCCACTTTTTGTTTCTTCAAAAATATCAGTTTTTAAAATTCCTCCAACTTTTAAGCAAGGAAGAATTTCATTTATTGATGAATCAAATTTTTCAACATGTGCTAAACCAAAGTGAGAAAACAAAACATCAACACTATTATTTGGAAAATATTTTCTAAAATTTTCTCCAACATCCTGAATATAATTTACTTTTTTATGTGCTACCCATTCTCTGTCCGCGCAATCTCCAAAACCAAAAAACTTTGCTTTACCTTTCACTTCCTTTGAAGCCTGATTAATTGCTCTTCCCTTTCCTGGGCCAAATTCAACAATAATAGCTCCTCTTTTTTCTTTGTTTGCTTTTGCAACTGAGTTTTGGATTAATTCTTTATAATTTACTCCGTGTCTTTCTGAAATATCTTTCAAATTAAGAGCCCACTGCATATAGTCAGTAAATTTATGCGCAAAAGTCATTTTTCTTTTAGCAGAATATTTTAGGGTTCTTCTACTATCCAATCTGTTTTTTTTATATTGTATTTTTCTAATAGCTTCAAAAGGAGAAGAAACAGTTCTAGTTAGGTTTTTTAGTTTTTCTGCAGCTTTTGCAAATCTTGCGCCTGGTTTTGGTTTAAACATAAAATAGTATTGATACAAACGCTTTAAATTAGTTAGATTCCAGTATAGTTTGTATGATTTCACAAATTGAGAAAAGAAAAAAAGAGCACTTGGAACTTTGTGCAAAAAAAGATGTTACTTTTCATGATAAAACTACGCTCCTTGAAGATGTTGAACTTAGCTATAAATCCTTGCCAGAACTCTCAATGAAAGAAATTGACTTATCTACAAATTTTTTAGGAAAAAAGTTTTCTTTCCCCTTTTTAGCTTCAGCAATCACAGGCGGAGCACAAGTATCAAAAAAAGTAAATTTGGAAATTGCTACTGCGTGTCAGGAATTAGGAATAGGAATGGGCCTTGGAAGCATGAGAGCAATGATTCAACAGCCTTCACTAATGGAAACTTATTTTGTAAGAGATGTTGCCCCTGATATATTTTTAGCAGGAAATATTGGGGCAGCTCAATTAAAAGAATTTACTCCTGATGCAGTGAATGAAGCTCTTGATGCAATAGAAGCAGATGCTTTAGCAATTCATGTTAATGCAGCTCAAGAAGCAGTTCAGCCTGAGGGTGACGTTGATTTTACTGGATTAATTGCAAAAATTGCAGAATACTCTGACAAAATTAAAGTTCCAGTTTATGTAAAAGAAGTTGGGCATGGGATAAGTTATGAAGTTGCCCAAGCTTTAAAGGAAACAAAAATAAAAGCAATTGATGTACAAGGTGCTGGCGGAACCAGCTGGACTGCAGTTGATGCTCTTCGCCACAAAGATGGGTTTGGATTAATTTTTAGAGATTTTGGCCTTCCTACCGCAGTCTCTCTGATAGAAACAAAATCGGCTCTTGTTGGAACTGATAAAAAAGTAATTGCCTCAGGAGGAATTCGAAACGGACTTGAAGCAGTAAAAGCAATTGTGCTTGGCGCAGATATGATTGGAAATGCTTTACCTTTACTAAAGGTTCAGCAGAAAAATGGCTCAGACGGAGTTAAAAATTACTTATTGAATTTTAAAAAAGAAATGGAAATAACTTCCTTTTTGATTGGGTGCAAAGACCTTAATGAAATACACGCTGAGAAGCCAACTATTTTAGGAAAATTAAGGGAATGGGTCAAAGAGTAATTGCATTATTTTTTTAAAATATTTTTGGATATGTTTATATATTTCCCTTGCCTTGATTTTTAGTTTTAATGAGTTTTAACGAAGATGTAAAAAATGAAAAATTTAAGAAATAGGAAATCAATTTCTATCCTAGCTCAAGGAACAATTGAATATTTAGTTATTATTGCTGTTGTTATATTGATGCCAAGAATACTGCGTGGTCTAACAAGACCCGCAGATGAATTGGC